>NZ_JANSIH010000038.1:0-11149 GCF_047462075.1 Synechococcus sp. R55.2 | reverse complement strand
TGACACCCTAACCTTAAAACATCCGTTAAGTTTCGTCAACCACCCAATACAAAAAGGAGGGAGAAAGATCGTGTCCGCCCCTCGGTGGATGTTAGGGATCCACACCACCACACCCGTTTTGGGCCTGGCCCTGCTGCCGTTGGAGCCGGGGCTGGGAGAACCCCGCAGCCAGAGCTGGTGGCTGGATCGGGAGATGGCAGCGCAGTTGCACCCCTGCTTGAGAGACTTCTTGGCCCGTCAGGCTTGGTCACAGGTAGCCGGGATCGCTGTGGCTTTGGGGCCGGGCAGCTTTACGGGCAGCCGTTTGGGGGTGAGTGTAGCCCGCCTGCTGGGCCAGCAACTGCGCATCCCCGTGTTCGGCTACTCGGCTTTGGCCGTCCTAGCCCGCCATGTGTGGATCTGGCAGGGATCCCCGGCACAGCCCTTGACGGTGGCGGTGCAGATGGACGCCAAACGAGAAGAGTGGTATGGCGGCGTGTATCGGGTGACAGAAGAGGGTGTCGCTGCAGAAGTGGCCGATCGGCTCTGGGAGGAAGAGGCTTGGCAGGCAACTCTCCGACAGTGGCCGCAAGCTCTATCCGTGAATGCCGCCGATTTTGTGGATCCTGCACCTGTGGTGGCGTTGGCAGAATTGGCCCGCGCCGATTTTCGGGCCGGATTGCGCCCTCAGTGGCAGGAGGTGCTGCCCCTCTACGGTCGCCAGCCCCCGATTGATCTCAGAGGGCTGAATCGGACTCCGCCTCCCCAGCGCGAACGGAGTGCCCCATCGTCACGGTAAGATTGGGAAGTCTAAGCAACGGATCCCTCTGCTGACATGATCTCAAGCAACGATTTGCGCCCTGGCGTCTCTGTAGAAATTGACGGAGCTCCCTACAAGGTGATCGAGTTCCTGCATGTGAAACCCGGCAAGGGGGCAGCCTTTGTGCGCACTAAGCTCAAAAACATGCAGACTGGCAACGTTGTGGAGAAAACCTTCCGCGCCGGTGAAACCCTGCCCGCAGCCACCATCGAAAAAGTCGAGATGCAGTATCTCTACGCGGAAGGGGACAACTTGGTGTTTATGGACATGGAGACCTATGAGCAGGCTCCAATTACCGCCGCCCAAATTGGCTCCGCCGTGAAATATCTGAAAGAAAACATGCAAGTGTCAATCCTGCGCTGGAATGGGCAGGTGATCGATGTGGAATTGCCCAACACGGTCGTTCTAGAAGTGGTGGAAACAGATCCAGGGGTGAAGGGAGATACCGCAACCGGGGGAACCAAGCCGGCCAAGCTGGAGACCGGTGCCGAGATCCAGGTGCCTTTGTTCATCAAGGTGGGGGAACGGATTCGGGTCGATACCCGCACCGACACCTATCTGGGCCGGGAGTAAGTTCTCCTTCTCCTTATCCGGTTATGGATTTCCGTTGTGGACAGGTGATGCATCAGGAGTGAACTTTCCCTTGGATGTCGTCAATTGGCAGGAAATTCGGCTTCTTCTGGCCGCTCTGCAAGAGAGCGATGTTACCGAGCTAACTCTGGAGTTCAAAGATTTTCGCCTCACCTTGCGCAAAGGGATCCCGGCTGAGCTTTCCCCCACCCCCACCAGTCCGGCTGCTGTCTCCCCCGCACCTCCCCCTCCCGCTCCTGTAGAAGCACCCTCTCCTCCCGCTGCCCCTAAATCCACCCCCAGCCATTGGATAGACGTGACGGCGCCGATGGTGGGCACCTTCTACAGTGCCCCGGCTCCAGGTGAACCTGACTTTGTGCGGGTCGGCCAACGGGTGAACAAGGGCCAAACCCTGTGCATCATCGAAGCCATGAAGCTGATGAACGAAATCGAGGCTGAAACGGCAGGTGTGGTGACCGAGATTTTGGTGAGCAATGGGCAATCGGTGGAGTTTGGGCAGGTGTTGATGCGGTTGGATCCCACGGGTTAGTGGGCAAGGGAGAAGCCGGATTTTGGCGACCCAATTTCCTTTGCCTTGCCGGTGCAGCGCTCCCGAGAGGGGCCAGGTGAGCTTGACTTCTCTCTCAAGCAGGAAGAAAGTGAGTTGGCTTTAGAGCCAACATTGATGTCTGTCAGTTATGTCCACAATTATGGCCATTCCGATTATGGCCATTTCAATTCATCAATTCAAATCATCAATTCAAACTAGGACACTGCGCCCACGCCTAAAACGTCGGTCGCGTTGTCGCGTCAGCGTTGCGGAGCCATAATGCCCCCGGCCAAAGGCTTTTCTCAACAGCCCAGGCATCTCACCCTAACCTGAAACGACCACAATGCCAATACGGCAATGTGGCGTTGTCATCTCTTTATGCTCTATCCTGTGGAGCAATAGGCTAGAGTACAGCAACAACAAATATAGTCCTGAGCTGGGAACCTTTCTGATGCCTCCGCGCTCCTCTTCCTCCCAGAGTGGCTCTACCCCATTCCCCTTTCTGGAGGGGCGGGGTGCTGCTGACGGTGAGGCTGAGTCGAGCTTGCCGCTGGGACAGCGTCTGCTGCGGGCAGGGCTAATTTCCCAATCCCAGTTGGCTCAGGCCCTGCGAGAGCAACAGCAAAACCACCTCAAGTTGGGAGAAGTGTGTCTCGAGCACGGCTGGCTCACCCCAGCCGCTCTCTACCGCTTCCTGCCCAGCCAGTCTCTTTCTCTGGGAGAGATTTTGGTGGCACTGGGCCACTTGGATTTTGAGCAGTTGCGGGTTGCTCTGGCCCAACAGCGTCGCTATGGGCGGAAATTGGGGGAAATCCTCACCTGGAAAGGTTGGGTACAGCCCGCCATTTTGGATCGCGCCTTGGATGTCCAGGTGCAACTGCAGCGGATGGCTTCCCCCAATGCGTGGGAGGCGCTGCAGCCTTTTTTGGCCAGGGATCCCAAACCCGAGGTTCAGCTTACCCCCCAAAGAGCGGCAACTCCTGGCCGAGAAGCTCTGGCCCAGGATTTGGCTGTACCCGAAGAGGCCAAGATCCCTTGCGAGGGAACAATTCAGCCATCGAGTCTCGAATCCGCAGTTGGGGGAGATTCCATCCCTGGAACATTAGCCGCGGCAGCCTCGGATCCCTTTGCCGATGAGCCTCAACCGGCCACCTTGGCTGACTACCGCAAGCAAGTGGAAGCCTTGCGGCTACAAATCGAGCTCCAGGAACAGGAATGGGATCGGATCCTGGCCAGCATGAACCAGCAGATTGCCGATTTTCAAAGCCAGTATCAGCAGCGCATTCAAAAACTGGAAGCCACCATTCGTCTCCAGCAGGCGGAGCTCCAGCACCAGGCTACGCTGCAGCAGGATTTGCGGGTTTGGCGGGAACAACTGCAACGTCTAGAAACGGAGCTGGCTCTTGCCCGCGCTGCCGAGCAGAAGGCGCAGCGGCAGTTGCAAACCCAGCGAGATTGCTATCAGTCGGAACTGGAGCAGTTGCAAGAGCAAATCCAGATTCTGCAGAAACGCCAGTTGGACTCGGTGCCCAGCAGCGTTGTGGCTGACCTACGCGCCCAATTGGAGGCAGCGCTTCATCAAATCCAGCAGCTCCGATCGGAGCGGGATCAGTTGCAGGCCCAACTTGCCCAGCAAGCTGCAGAGTCAGAGGCTGCTCTATCCCGGCATCTGGATTCCTTCTGGCCAGAGCAGGTTGCCGCCTTGGAGCAACAGATTGCGGAGCTGAGGGCCTCTTTGCAGATGTGGCAAGAGCGCTACGCCCAGCTACAGCAAGAGCACGAGGCCCAAATGGCGCGGCTTTCCGGCTATGTTCCCCCAGAGCAGGTGGAAAGCTTACAGGCGCAGCTACAACAACTGCAAGCGGAAATAGCACAGCTGATGGCAGCCAACCGTGACTACGAAGCGCACCTTGCTCAACTGGAGGAGCAACTGCAGCAGAGCCAAGCCCTGATCCACCAGCTCAGGGCAGAACGGGCCGAGGCCGACCAGCGCATTGTCCAACTGGAGGGATCCCTGCAAGCCCGCCAAGAAGCCTTGGAGCAAGCTCAACAACAACTGAAAACCACGGGATCCCGCCTCAGCGCCCTTCAACAGCAGCAGGCCAACTTGACGGTGGAACTGCGAGACGCGCGAGAGCTGCTGGCGGCCTATCGGCAGAGCCTGGAGTCCCTGCAAGAGAATCTCAAGATTGAGCAGAATCGCAACCGTCTGCTGCAGGTGAGTTACGAACAGCAAAAGCTGATCGCCGAAGCAGCCCAAGCCCAGTTGAGAGCAGCCAACTTCTCTGGCTCAACCGCCAAAGATGAGCCAGCACGTTCGCGTGAGCGAAACACAGTCCTTACGAGGAGACTGGAGGAACCTGCGACCGATGCCGGGGAGCTTCCCGCCAATCCTGAGGACACGCCGACGGCTCCTTTGCTGGCGGAACTCACCCCCTGGGCCAGGCATCTGTTCCAAAACTTGCAGGCAGCGGGCTTGCTGGATCGGCCCCAGATCCAAGACATCCTCAGCCGCTGGCAACAGTCGGGGGGCAAGCTGACCGCGGTCATTGGCGAGTGTACCGGCCTGAAGGCAACCACGATCAAGTTCTTTGCGGATGGGGGGTATTCTGCCCGTTTGTCGGGGTGCCGCACGGTGGGAGAGTTCCTCAAGGCTGCCGACTTGTTGGCTGCTGAAGTGCTGGAGTCCTTGCCGCCGATGGATGAATCTTCGCCCCACTGGGGGGATCCCTTGGTGGAGCGGGGGTTATTGCGACCGGAGACGCTGCAGTATTTTCGCAAACATTTCCTGCCAGCTTCTGCCAGCGGATGCTGAGATATGCCAGAACTCCGTCCGAGCGCCGAGACCGCTGACCGGGTGAAGGTCTTGCCTCCGCAGCACATTGTCGGACAGGAGATGGCGGCACGACTGCTTGTGGCGGCCCTGGAGAAGGGGCGGGTGACTTCCAGCTACTGCTTCTTGGGCCCCCAAGGGGTGGGGCGGAAGCTGATGGCCCGTTGGTTTGCCCAGGCCCTCTTGTGCGAATCCAGCTCCGGGATCCCTTGCGGCAAGTGCTCCCACTGCCGTTGGCTGCTGGCGGGCAACCATCCCAATCTCCACTGGGTCAGCCCCACCTACCTGCACCAAGGCCGCCTAATTGCGGCAGACTCCCCGGAGGCGCAAACCTTGCAACGGCGCTCGCCGCCCCAAATTCGCCTGGAGCAGGTGCAGGGGGTATCCCGCTTCTGTGCCCGCAAGCCGATTCGAGCCCAGCGAAAGGGCTCCGCCCCGCTAAAGGACTCCGTCCCGCTTACGCGATCGGGAGCGGTGGTGGTGCTGGAGGGAGCCGAAACCTTGGCGGAAAGCGCTGCCAATGCTTTGTTGAAAACCCTGGAGGAGCCAGGCCCAGCCCATATTATACTCATCGCCCCCCAGGCGGCCTCGCTGTTGCCGACGCTGTTGTCCCGCTGCCAGATGGTGCCTTTTCGCCGCCTCAGCTCAGAAGAGGTCGACCGGGTGCTGAGTGGGTTGGGTTGCCCAGATCTGGCAGGGATCCCTCGATCCGAGCTGATTGCCTTGGCCCAGGGCAGCCCCGGCTTGGCCTTGCTGGCCCACCAGCACCTGCAGCAGATCCCGCCGTCGCTCCTTGAGGAACTCAAACGTTGGCCCTGGCACTCTTCTCTCCAGCAGGCATTGGAATTGGGCAGAGCGGTGGCCAGTTTGGAGCTGCCGGCACAACTGTGGCTGATCGATTATTTGCAGCAGCATTTTTGGGCGCAGGGATCCCGTCAGCCGCTCGCGTCAGGGGTACGGGGTGCCATCCGGCAATTGGAACGCATTCGCCAACAACTGCTGCAATCGGTGCAGCCACGCCTCTGTTGGGAAGTCAACCTGGCCAACGAAGGACTCCGTCCCGCTAGCGCGAACAGTCTGGGTGGGTGATGTGGTAGCTGCCGTCAGCCTGTACCCAGGCGATCTCTGGGATCCCACATTGGCAAGCATAGACTTCTATCTCTTCAGGAGCTCGATCCAGCAATTCCAGCTCCACTGCCTCCATTCGCGTCAGCGGTGCGGTTCCCGTTAGGGTGCCGTAGGCATAGCACTCTTCTCGCCAGCGGGCGGCCAAGGCCAGCGCCGCCGGGATCCCTGCCGGCACCAGGGGCACCACCAACCGTTTGCAGCCCATCTCCTCGGTTTTGGGGTCGGGGGGCAAGAGCCGGAGCAGCGTATCCGGCAGAAGGGTAAAGCCGATCCCCGGCTGTTCGACCTGCTGAGGGCTGTAGAGAGCATGCAGCCGGTCGTAGCGTCCCCCCAAGGCAATGATCTCCCCGCCTGCCACTGCCTGAAAAACGATGCCGGTGTAGTAGGCCAGGGTTTGCAACAAGCTCAGATCCAGCACCACCCGCACCCCGTGTTCCTCCAGCACCTGGCAGAGCTGCCGCAGATCCCGCAGCCGCTCAGGCGGCACAGGCAACTGAGCCAGGTCAGAAAGAACTGAGCCGGGCTGTCCCCGCAGCCCCAGAATCTGCAAGCCAATTTGGCGGGCGGCTTCCGGCAGAGGGGCCGATTCCAGGTAAACGTAGTCGAGCTGGGCAATGGCACGGCGCACTGCCGCTTGAGCCGTGGGGGCAACGGCGCTGAGCAAACTTTCGGTGAGGCTGACATCTCCCAGCAGCAGCGTCCAAGAGAACTCACAAGAGGAGATGCCGACCGAGCGAATGCAATCGGCCAACAGCAGCAGAATCTCGGCATCTGCCAGCCATCCCCCTGCCCCGATCAGCTCCACTCCGGACTGAAAAAACTCCTGGCTACTGTAGGATCCCTCCTCCCGGCGGCTGTTGCGAAAAACGCTGCCGTGGTAGTAGAGCCGCAACGGCAAGGGCCCACCGGCCAGACGGGTGGCTGCCGCCCGCACAATGGAAGCGGTCAACTCGGGGCGCAGCCCCAGCATCGTCCCTTCGCCATCCCGCAGTTGCAGCACCGACTCAGCGCGGATGGATCCCCCCGCCAGCAGCGTTTCCAGCCGCTCTAGGGTGGGAGTGATGATGCGCTGGTAGCCATGGCGCCGGAAAACCCGGGTCAGCTGAGCCTCCAGCTTCTCCCGCCGTTGTACCTCCCGCGGCAGGAGATCCCGGGCACCGCTGGGGGGGCGCAGGCTGCTGGAGACGGTAGAACTGGCTTCAGGGCGCTCCGCACCGCTGACGCGAGAGTGCTCCGCACCGCTAACGCGATTGTACACAGGGCAACTCCGACAGGCTGTCCTGCCGCATCCTACCACTTGGAAGGGAGATCGACCGGGATCTTTGGGCTTCCCTCTAGTCCTCGATTTACCGGGCTATCGGTTAGCTTGCAGCACAATGCTCAACCTCGCTGACGAACCTTCCGACAGACGTTGTTGGTCTGGGCGATAGCAGCTTGACGTGGATTGGCCAAACCGGTGAGCTGGCTGGCACATTTTTTGTAGGCATTTCGCCTAGGCTAAAGTTTGCTCCACCTTCAGCCTGTGTGCTCTTTCAGAGCGAGGAGCAACTACCTGCAGCTTGCGGGGAAGTCGCGCCTGTGGAGATCCCTTTGGCGGGGTGGTAGAGGTGAGCTCTACCACTGGCCATGGGTCGTGGAAGCAAAAAGAAAGCATCAACCTGCGCGAAAGTCCGCTTTTGCTCGGTGTTGTATAAGTCTTTCAGAGCGGAAACTCAGGCCACTCCCGGATGGGATCCGTGGAGCGTACTCGGTGCATTCCTGCTTCCGCAAAGCGGGCGAAAGCGGCCTCCGCCTGTTCGCTGAAATCCACAACGCCGGGAATCACCACCGGCGAGGTGCAGTCCTCCAGAAGATAAACTTTCTTGGCCAAGCTGGGATCCGTGGCTTGGATTTCCTGCAGCAGGTCACTCACCGTCCAGGCCACGCAATGGCTTTTGGCTTGGCCAGCCACGATCAGCGCATCAAACTGCAGCAGGTGGCGGATAAGAGGCTCATTTTTCTCGTCGATGGGATCCCCTTCCGGCCCAGTCAAAACCTCCGGGCTAAGCACGGAATAATTTTCCGTCAAGGGATTGGCTCCCTTGAGCTGCAGGCTGGGCTGGCTGCAGCGGGCCATGCTGTGAAAGAAAATCGCCTCCTCCACCGCTGGCACCAGGGCATGGCCAATCCCCCCCAGCATGGAGTGGTAGGGCCAGACGATGAGGGGATATTTTCCCCCCTGCTCCAACTGCTCGGCGTAGTGCAGAGCGTAGACCTGCAACCGCGTCAGATCCCCCTGGGTGAGGTTGGCAGCCATGGCGGGGTTAACCCGCCAGCGTCCGCAGCGGATATCGGCTGCCGAAATGGCCGTGGCCGGCTCAGGATGGGCTCCCTGCGCGTCCACCCAAAAGACGGGGTGGAAGATCTGCATGGCCGTGTGGGTGTCGAGGGTGGCAACAATCTGGGTGATGCAGGCCAAATTGCGGTAGATGAACTGACAAAGCCGGCGATTATCTTCCACCGCTCCCAATCCGCCGGAACCGGCCACAAACAACTCAAAGCCGGGAATGCAAAAGGTGTTCTGCACATCAATGAGCAACAAGCCCACCCGCACCCGATCCGCCTCTGCCGGCGGGATCCCTTGCTCCTTGGCCCAGAGCTCGGCTTCTGCTGCCCGCTGTTGGTAGGGCACGCGCCAAATCTCCCCCACCCGCTCCGGATCAAAGTGGGTGGGAAGGCCTGCTGGAGCCGCAACCGTTAGCTCCTGTAGAGTGGCATTCATGGCGTTCTCCCGGTGGGGGCTGGATTGACCAGGCTTGCACAAGCTTGATCTAAGGTTAAAGGAAGTCGGGCTGGTACTTATGGTTGGTTTCACTATAAGTTGGGGAAGAGGTTTTGTCCAGATGGCCGCCTGTGTTCTCGGCTAAGTTTGGATTTGGCGTCTTGTTGAGACCGATTTTTCGAGCTTTTCGGGGGTTGCGGTGCTTCTGGTGGATCCCGGACAGGCAGGCTTACTTATGGTAAGTTTCACTATAACCTTGGCGACAGCTCTCTGCTCGATCCCATCGCTCCCCATCGGCTTCTGCCTTGAGGTTTTTTCATGTTGAGCCCTGATTTCTCGTCGTTGCAGCCCCAAGACTATGGCTTGCTAACCGATCTGTACCAGTTCACCATGGCCGCTTGCTATGTGGGGGAAGGGCTAGAGGCTCAGCCCGCTGCCTTTGAGCTGTTCGTGCGGCGGCTGCCCACCGACTATGGCTATCTGATTGCCATGGGGCTCACCCAGGCGGTGGAATACCTGCAGCAGCTCAGCTTCGCCCCCGAGGCTTTGCGAGCACTGCGGGAAACGGGCATTTTCGCCGATGCGCCGGAGCGCTTTTGGGATCTGCTGGCCCGCTGCCGGTTTGAGGGGGATATGTGGGCAGTGCCGGAAGGAACGGCCATTTTCGCCAACCAGCCCCTATTGCGGGTGGAAGCCCCCCTCTGGCAAGCCCAACTGGTGGAGACCTATCTGCTGTCCACCTTTAACTACCAGACCCTGATTGCCACCAAGGCGGCCCGTATGCGCGATGCAGCAGGGGATGAGGCCATCTTGCTGGAGTTCGGCACCCGGCGAGCTTTTGGGCCCCAGGCGGGGCTATGGGCAGCCCGGGCGGCTCTGGCGGCAGGGTTCAATGCCACCTCCAATGTTTTGGCAGCCCTGAAATTGGGGCGCAAGCCGGCAGGAACCATGGCCCATTCCCTGGTGATGGCCATTGCCGCTCTTTCGGGAGATGAGACCCGCGCTTTTCAGTCCTTTCGGCGCTACTTTCCCCAGGCTGCGCTGCTGATCGATACCTACGACCCCATCCAAGGGGCGCGCACGGCAGCCCAGCTTTTTGCAGCCGGAAGCCCGGATCAACTGGGATCCCGCGGGGAAATCGGCGGGGTGCGCATCGACTCAGGAGATTTGGAAGATCTCTCTCGCCGGGTGAAACAGATTTTGCCTCAAGGAGCCCCGGTGTTCGTCAGTGGGGATTTGGATGAATACGAGATCGAGCGCCTGCATCGCTCCCAGGCCCCCATCAGCGGCTATGGAGTGGGCACCCGCCTGGTGACCGGAGAAGGCGTGAACGGGGTGTACAAATTGGTGGAAATCAACGGGATCCCGGTGGCCAAAGCTTCCTTTGCCAAAGCCACCCTTCCCGGTCGCAAGCAGATCTTTCGCGGCCCTGAAGGAGACTTGTTGGGCCATGCTGACGAGCCCCCGCCTCCTGGCTACGAACCGCTCTTGCGCAAAGTTATGGAAAAAGGGCTGCTGCTGGATCCCTTGCCGGATCTGGAAGCCATTGCCCGCACCAGCCGCGCTTCTGTGCTGCGCCTGCCTCAGGGGGTGCGACAACTGCGCCAGCCGGATCCCTGGCCCATGGCCCTGACTGCAACTTTGCAGCGGTTGAAAGACCACACCCTCGGTCAGGACTGTGCCTCGGCGGGCACTGCCTGAGGAGCGGATTCTAATCCAAGCAACATTGAACCATGCTGAACATAGTATTCAGCATGGCGCGATATGTAACTCCCAAAGAAGTTGCTCGTCGGCAGTACGAACACCTTCAGGACGAGCAAGGCGATATGACCTCGATAGCTACATCAAGTTACCCGGAAAGCAGAAGCACATTGTTCTCTACGCCAGAGTTATCAGCCGAGCGCAAAAACCCGACTTGGAGCGACAGATTGCTCGATTGGTTAGCCTCCATTCTGGAGCCGAAGGGGTCGGAGACATTGGCGGCGGTCTCCACTTCCAAAGACCACGGTTCCTTGCCCTACTGGAACGAATCGGTGCAGGAGATGTCGGCACACTTGTGGTCGCCTATAAAGACCGCCTCTGCCGCTTTGGATTTGAGCTTGTTGCCTGGTACTGCCGTCAACACGGGTTCGAGAAAGAGCTCCGCTCCGCTGACGCAAACGTGGTTCTCAATCACCAAGACCACTCTCCCCAACAGGAATGGGTTGAGGATATTCTTGCCATTTTGCACGGCTTCAGTCATCGGCTCAGCGGACTCAGGAAGTACCGAACTGCAATCCAGGAAGATCAGGATTTATCCCGAACCCGCTCTGGCTAAGGTGTGGAAACACTGGCAAGCAGCGTGCCGGTGTTGCTACAACCAAGCGATTGCCCATCAGTGCCAGCACGGTGCCCCAAAAACGGCCAGAAAGCTGCGGGACATCATCCTGCGCTCCGACCTGCCCCGGTGGGTGAAGGACGCCCCCTGCCACATCAAGCAGAACGCGGTCGTCGAGGCGTGGTTGGCGT
>NZ_JANSIH010000037.1:0-11217 GCF_047462075.1 Synechococcus sp. R55.2 | reverse complement strand
TCGCTGCATAGTTGAACAGTGATGTTCAGCAGTGTTCAGCGTAAATGTATCAGCTGCCTATTGCAGCATCAAAAAAAGAAAGTCTTCTAGGTTGGTTAGGAAGGTCAGCACCTCAGCGGTTGTTCGTTCTTCATCTGGGGATCCCAACTGGACGGCCTGTTGAATCAGCTCTCGAACCGGCGTTGGCCCTTGAAGCAGTGGCGCCAACCAGCTCACTTTCTCGGCAGGGATGCTGATCCGCCCGTGGGTGGCCCCTGTCCACTGCATTTCGTAGGGCCGCTTCTCTTGCAGGGCTTTGCTGTACTCCTGGCGAAAGCGGGGGTTGTCCATCAACAGGGGATTGAATTGTACGGATCCCGACAGCCAATCTTCGTCACTCCAAGGCAGCACCGGCGAAGAGCCGGCATGCTCCGCCCAAAAGTCGATGAGGCGATGGACAGGGCGAAGGAGTTCATACAGATGCAGCCGCTCCATGATGCTGAGGGTTGCCAACCGCTGCCGCACAAACTCAGGTACCTTTTTAAACAAAGACTCCACCGACCAGTCGGGCCTATCCACCAAGCTCAAAAAGCTCAACCCCGCCTGCTGCAACATGCGAAACAGGTCGGGGATCGTGAACCCCTTGTCGTTGGAGAGTAGGTAATTATTCATAATGGCCGCATCTTCGGCATAGTTGGCCGGGTTCCAGAACACCGCCTGGGCCACTTCTTCTCGCAGGGATCCCATAAACTCCCGCACATTTTGCGCCCCTACAGCCGGTGGAACGTCAAATTGGCCCACTTTTTGAAAGGCTTCCTGCAAGCGGAAAAACACCTGACGTTGGCGGCGGCTGTGGAGATTGGCCCGGATGATGCCATCGGGCTTGAGGACATTTTTCATCGCCCGCAGGCCCTCGGTGGGATCCTCCAGCAAATACAAAACATCATTGAGGCTGATGAAATCAAACTGGATCCCCAGGCGATCCAGCTCCAGCAGATTGAGGACATAAAATTCGGCATCTGTGAAGCCGTGGTGGCGCAGGCGTTCCTCGGTAAGCTTGACCGAAGCCGGAGACAGATCACAGGCAACAATCTGGGCCCCTGGATTGGCCTCGGCCATCATCAACGTTTCCCAGCCGGAGCCACAGCCGGCATTCAACAACACCTTGCCCTCTGGCGGGACGATGGTATGGGTGCGTAGGTACTGAGCCGTGGTATAGCTCATCTTGAACATCTCCGGCAGGGCGTTGCGGGCCGTCTGCGAGAGGGGCACATTGGGGTAAGGCAAAGCCTCGTAAAGGCTTAAAGCCCGTTCTGAAGCCGAGAGGGCGGAGCTGGCCATGGGCAGGGAGAGGCTCAACGGTTCAACTTATGATTGAGTGTAGCCCCTGTTCGCGACAGCCTTGGGGATCCGCGAAGAACTTGCCATGACTGCTGCTTCCCTGCCCCGTCGCCGCTCTCGCTTCTCCCTCATAGGCACCTTGGCCGCCGTTGGGGGAGCGTTTCTGTTTGGGATCCTGGTGGTGCGGCTGCAATTGCCGATGCTGGAGCGGATCAATCTGGGAGAATTGGAAAATGCCGAGGCCCGCAAAAACCGCAACATCACCCTGGCCAACACGCTGGGCTGGCTGGGCTACCGTAACTTGGGGGCTTCCTGGCTGTGGCTGGAGCTGATCCAGTACTACGGGGATGCACCGGCTCGCACCCTGACTGGCTATGGCCTGGCCTACGACTACTTCGATCACATGCTGCGGCTGGATCCCCATTTCCTCTTGGGCTACCGGCTCTCCAGTTTGGTGTTGGCCTATCGGGCCGGCCAGCCGGAAAAAGCCGTCGAGATTTTGGATCGCGGCTTGCAGCAGTTCAACCCCCAAAACAACCCTGACGCCTGGCGACTTTATGTGGATCGCGCCCTACTTAACTTTATGTTTCTGGGGGACGCGGAAGCGGGCCGCACCGATTACTACCAAGCTGCTGCCTGGCGAGAGCAGGTGGGCCTGCCTGGAGATGAATTTCGCCAGTTGGGGGATAACATTGCCCGCAGTCCTCTCAGCCGCCGTGTCCAATTCGATGTTTGGCTGAGCGTGTATAACTCCACCACCGACCGGGATACCCGCCTGTTTGTCTTGGAACAACTGGTCCAGTTGGGTACCGTGCTGCAAACGCTGCCTACGGGGGAGATCGAGATCCTGCCCCCTCCTCTGCCCGACTTCCCCGACGAAGAACCCTATCGCTTGCGCCTGTGATTTGATCCGGGGGACAAAGATTGCGCCTTAGGGCTGTGACGTTGCCCCAAAAGGTGAGCTAAACTCTAACCCAAATTAAGCCGACCCCACGAGCCGACTCTTCGAGAGCCGCAGCTTTTCGTGGGAGAGGTTCGCTTTTCCGACGTAGGGAGCAGCTGGCTCTGTTGCCTTTGCCAGGGAAGAGCAGCAGCCAGCCTCACGGCAATCCCCAAGGACGCTCTGGGATTCCGGTTTGTTCCCCCAAACTTCTCTATCTTATTATTTCTTAACTTTTGTTCTTGTTCTGCACAATAGGAGTGACCCCCATGACCTCAAGAACTTCCCTTCTGATGACTGTGGCTGTCCTTTCGGGCAGTTGGCTTGTTCTTCCGGCGGCAGCACAATCTTCCGGGACGGCCCGGGTGCGGTCGGTGGTGGATGGGGATACCTTCTGGGCGGACTTGAACGGCAGGCCAACCCGTTTCCGTCTGGCCTATGTGGATGCGCCGGAGCTGACCCAAGGGCGCTGGGGGCGGCTATCCCAAGAGGCTCTGCAAAACTTGCTCCCGACGGGATCCCTGGTGCAGGTGGATACCCTCTATGTCACACCGGAAGGGCTTCACATTGCCCAGGTGTACAACGCCGATGGTTTGGTGAATTTGGAGATGTTGCGCCAGGGTCAGGCGGTGGTTTACGAGCGCTTTTTGCACGGGGCCAATCGGCAACGCTACCTAGAAGCCCAAGAGGCGGCCCAAGCGGCGCGGTTAGGCTTCTGGCAGCAACGCAATCCGGTGATGCCTTGGGAGTTTCGGGAGACGGCCACGCAAACCTCGGCCTTTGCGGGGGTCAATGTTTTGGATGGTTCTTTGATTCGTGAAAATCCGGCGGCGGCTGCGGGTGTGGGGATTGCTACTGCGGTGGTGATGGTGGGTCTGAGCAAGGTGCTGTGGAGAAAGCCCAGCCGACAGAGGGTGAGCATCCGGCAGATGGAGCGGGATCTGAAACAATTGCAGCGCAGCCTGACCACAACCCTGGCCAGTCGCAAGCAACTGGAACGGCGGTACGACGAAATTTTGCAAAAGGCCGAAGATTGGTTTGTCAGGGCTGAGAAAGCCAGCCAACAGAACCAGGATGACCTTGCCCGCGAGGCTTTGGTTCGGCGCAACCAGCACATGAGCGCAGCAGAAGCGGTTCGCAAATCTTTGGATGAAGTTGAAGCACAGGTGGCAACCCTTCGCGAAGGCATTTCCCGCCTGGAAAGCCAGATCTCGATGGCCAAGCTGGAGCGGGAGATGAACAACTGACGCCAACGCGATCCAGCCCAACTCTTCCTTGGGAAAGGGGATCCCCGGATCCCCACAGTCGGGCTAAGGCAAGGACGGGGGCAGACTTTGCAGGATGGTGCGGACGACTGCGGCCGAGTTGAGCGCCGCCGTTTGAAAAAAACTCAAGAAATCCGTATCGTCCCCTGCATCGCTGACCGAGCGCACCAGCAAACAAGGGATCCCGGCTTCTTGCGCTACTCGCACCACGGCTGCCCCCTCCATCTCCACAACCAAAGCGCCGGTGCGTTCTCGGATTTGTCGGCGTAGGTCTGCGTCGGCCACAAACACATCGCCGGTGGCCACCAAGCCTTGATGAATGACGGGATCCCGGCCTTGTAGGGGGTGGAGAGGGATCCGCTCGGGATGGGCCACAATCAGGTCGTAGAGGGTGCTATCGGCCTCGGCCAGTGGGTGGCGCAGCTCTGGGATAAAGTCGATCCCCAAGACAAAGCCCTCGGGTCGTCCGGTGCCAAAGTCGTGCTCAATCGCCGCATGGGCCAGCACCACATCTCCCATGTGCAGGTGATCGGCCAAGGCCCCGGCCACACCGGTAAAAATGATCCCCTGCAAAGGGAAATGGGCCACCAACAGAGCCGCCGTGGTTGCCGCCCGCACCTTGCCCACCCCACCTTGTACCACCACCACCGGTTGCCCCGCCAGGGATCCCTGGTGGAACTGTCGCCCCAGATGGGTATGGATGGAGCAGGTTTCCATTGCTGCGGTGAGCATGGCCACTTCCTCGGGCAGGGCTCCAAGAATACCAATGGCTTTCTGGGGGAGATGAGATGGAGATTCCATAGAGCTTCCCTCAGGTTCTTCGAAAGACTTTTGAACAGGCTCTCTCTCCAGTTGGCGGGGGGGATCGCTTGCCCTCACCTGTCCGGCCACTTAGTGAACCATTGCCAACGGTTTCATTCTCGCCTGAGTTGAGGATCCCAAAGCGATGACCGGATAGGTCGGAGTCTTAGGCGGTATAGCGGTATAGTTGAGGTGGTTGGATAGGGAATAGGGGGAAGACCATGGTCTACAGTGAGCCGCTCATGAGCACCTTTAACCCTTCGCCAGAGGTTTTTCCAGAGCCCCTTCGCTGCGTTGAGGTTGTCTCGGCGGTGGTTTCCAGCCTCAAAGAGGATGCGGCCTACGAAAACCATGAGCAGGGACACACCTGGAAGTTCACCTACGGCACGGCAGAAGTGTTCGTCCATTTGAGCGGCGAATCCCCAGAAGACACCCTTTTGGTATGGTCTCCTGTTCTCTCTCTGCCGGTGGCAGAACCCGCCAAGTTGATGCAGAAGCTCCTGGAGAAGAATTGGAGCGATACCCTAGAGGCGCGTTTTTGCATTTGGAACAACCAGGTGGTGCTGAACCACTACCGCACCTTGGAAGGGATCACAGCGGGCGAAATTTCCCGGGCCATCACCATTGTGGCCAGCTTGGCCGATGAATATGATGAGCCCCTCCAGGCGGAGTTCCCCAAAGTTTAGGGTCTGGCTTTGCCGGGATGGGATCCCAGGGATACTGGCTCCCCTACCGCGTGGCCCCTGGGGCCTGGCAGATGGAGCAGGACTTCCGGCTTTTGCACAGGCTTCGTCGGGATCCTCACCCCTGCCTGCGCTTTTATGGCTGGGATCAGCTTACCCTCTCGCTGGGACGGCACCAGGTTTGGCCAGATCCCCT
Organism: Synechococcus sp. R55.2; assembly: GCF_047462075.1. Lineage (NCBI taxonomy): Bacteria > Bacillati > Cyanobacteriota > Cyanophyceae > Synechococcales > Synechococcaceae > Synechococcus > Synechococcus sp. R55.2. Next base: position 6,012 of record NZ_JANSIH010000037.1, on the reverse strand, counting down.
GCCAGGGATCCCGATTGTGCGCCGACCCACGGGGGGAAGGGCGGTGCTCCATCAGGCGGCTGAGGATGCAGCAGAGCTGACCTACAGCTTGGTGTTGCCCCTTTCTTACTTGCAAGCCAGGTTGCCCAGTTTGCAGCGGGCCTGGGTGTACGACTTCTGTTGCCGCTTTTGGGTGCAGGGGTTGGCGGAGCTGGGCATTGCCATAGATGAGCCCGCTTTTGCTCACGGCCGAAGCCACCGGGATCCCGGCTACCGCAACAAGACCAGTTGCTTTGCCTCCCGTACCCGTGCTGACTTGAGCTGGCAGGGCAAAAAGCTGATGGGCAACGCCCAACTGTGGCAACCTTGGGGGATCCTGCAACAGGGATCCCTCCTATTGCAACCCAATCTAGAGCTGTGGGAACGGTATCTGCCCGGCTCGCAGGTGATTGGTATCTACGACATTTGCCCCACGGCGCCAGGGATCCCTGCTTTGATCGAACATTTTCTCCAGGCCGCCCGGGAGTGCTTTGAAGTGGAATGGCAAGAAGAAGCCTGGCTCCCTTGGCCGGACTGAGGGCCGGTTGCTGTTAACAATTACTAGCAACAAGAAGCGGCTTGTCTCAACCGTTCCCCAACTCCCCTCTCTCCCTGGGAAAAGGACTGCCAGTCTAGCCGAGACAGCTGTGCTAGAACCTAGGCAGCGCTCAGCCAGGTAAGCCATGCCGAAAGTTTGGGCGGCAGTTTTGCTAGTTGTATCCCTGCTGCCGCAGCCCGCTTGGGCCATTACCCTTGAACAAGTGCCCAACCCCCGCCGTCAGTATGGAGGGTGGGTTTCCGATACCGCCAACATCCTCAGCAGCAGCACCGAAAACGAGCTCAACCGTCTTATCACTCAGCTTGAGCAGCGCACCAGTGCCGAGATGGCAGTGGTTACCGTGCCGAATACTCAGGGATATGCAACACCAAAAGACTTCACCACGCAGCTATTTAACTACTGGGGGATCGGCAAGGCAGGCCAAAACAACGGGGTTTTGTTTCTCATCTCGGTAGGGGATCGGCGGGTGGAAATCGAAACGGGCAGGGGCCTGGTCGCTATCCTCCCCGACAGCCGAGTCCAGCAGATTATCGACCAGCAGATCCTGCCTCGGTTTCGCAATGGGGATTTTGATGGCGGCACTCTGGCGGGGGTGCGGCAGTTGACCTCGGTGTTGCAGGGCCAGCCCGTTGCAAATGTTCCTGCGGCAGCTTCTGGAGTTACCACCTCAACGATTGCAACTTCTTCTGGGGCAGTGGCCCAGGGCATTGATTCTTCCCTGGTGGAAGGGATCCTGCTGCTGCTGGGGATCATCATTTTGGGACTGGGGTGGCAGCGCTCTCGCATGCCCGTCTCTCTAAGGGCTGAGCGAGGGGGAAGACAAGTCCTCTCTCTGACACCCAGAGATCAAGGAACAGGTGCTGCGCTCTCGTCGGTTCAGAGCGGCCCCATTCGTCTCTTCCTCTATTCGGGATCCCTCTGCCTTGGCCTGTTCTTGGGGTTGTCCAGCGGCACTTGGCTGGGGTTCGCTTTGCCGGTTGTGGCTGCTATGGCCACTGACGGCACCTTGGGCCTGAAGCGTGGGATCCCTTTTCAGCCGGTGGTTTGTCAAGCATGTGGCCGACCCATGCGCCCAATCCAGCCCGAAGTTCTTAATAAGCGCCTCTACCAGCCGGATCGCCTAGCCAAAAGCAGTGGCAGAGCGCAGTACTACGGCTGGTTTTGCCCAGCCTGCCAGGGGGTTGCCGTAGTTGTTCGCGAAAGCCCGTCCTACCGCGACCATTACTGCCCTAGGTGTCGAGCTCTCACTTTGGATCTCTCCACGGAGATCCTTGTGGAGGCTACCTATTCCCAGAGCGGTTTGAAGCGGGAAATCTTTAGCTGCCCTTTGTGCTCCTACCGCACTGAGCGAGAGGTGGTCATCCCCAAGCTCAGCCACACAAGCGATCGCGACACAAGGGATTGGCACACAAGCGATCGCGACACAAGCGATTGGCACACAAACGATAGCAGCAGAGATTCAGACTTCGGTGGCGGTAGCAGCATAGGTGGCGGAGCGGGCGGCAGTTGGTGAGACCCAACTCTAGAGATTTCTCTATCGATCTGAAAAAGGAGTCGGGCTTCTCTTAAATCCGCCAGGACAGTACAGTGGTAAGGGAGCAGCAATAGAAACTGGCTAAGGACGGATCTCTCATGACCCTCGGAGAAGGCGTACAACTGGTTACGTTTGTGGTGCTATCGGCGATGGCCATTGGCTTCGCGCTAGGCGTGGTTTGGGCCCCCAGCATTGTCTATTCCGGTTTTCTGCTCGGGGGCGTTTTCCTGAGCATGGCCGGGTTGTATCTCCTCTTGAATGCCGATTTTGTGGCCGCAGCCCAAGTTCTGATCTACGTCGGCGCGGTTAATGTGTTGATCCTGTTTGCCATCATGTTGGTGAATCGGCGCTACACCTTTGCTCCTCTGAAGCTGGGCTGGCTGCGCAACGGAGTGACGGCGGTGGTCTGTTTGGGTCTGTTTGCCCTTCTAGCCGCGATGGCTTTGAACACCCCTTGGCCGCTGCAGCCGATCCAACCTTTGAGCAGTGTGTTGGTGATCGGCGGCCACTTCTTCAGCGATTATCTTCTGCCTTTTGAGCTGGCTTCTGTTTTGCTGCTGATGGCGTTGATTGGGGCCATTGTCTTGGCGCGGCGGGAGTTTGTTCTTCCCCAAGCCGGAGAAGGGGATCTGAGCTTGCTGGAGCGGGCCCGACCCCAGCTGGAATCAGAGTCAGAACGACCGGCAGAGCTGGTGAGCACCCGCTAAAGCTGACTGCTCTCGGCCATAAAACCTAGAGCTTTCCCGAGGCCCCTGTCATTGTGTATCTACATGGAGCTCATCGCGATGTTGCAACTGCAGTTTTTCTTGGTGGTGGCAGCGATTCTTTTCTGCATTGGTATTTACGGATTGATTGTGAGCCGCAATGCGATTCGCGTCCTGATGTCGATTGAGCTGATGCTCAATGCGGTGAACCTGAACTTCATGGCTTTCTCCAACTTTGTCGATTCAGCGATGATTCGCGGCCAGGTGTTCTCGGTGTTTGTCATCACTGTGGCGGCTGCCGAGGCCGCAGTGGGCTTGGCCATCGTGCTGGGGATCTACCGCAACCGCGCCACTATCGATATGGAGAGCTTTAACTTGCTCAAGTGGTAGACTTTTTCGATTGTTTAGTTTGTATCAAGGCAAGGCTGGCTAATTCAAGTGAAGGCCAGAATGCCTGAGTAGAGCAAAGCTCCCAAAACAGGCAGGAAAACCAGCAGACCCAGCCAGCGGGATTTATTCAGGCGGGGTGGAATGGCAAAGATCACCCAGATACCGAAGATCAAGTTGACTAGGGGAATGAAGAAGAGGATCACCCACCAGCCGGGTTTACCAGCAGCTCGACACATCACCCAGATGTTAGCAATCGGGATCCAAGCTAACCAAGCATTCGGCACGTTTAGCTTCTCTCCAATCACCATTAAGGTGTAGCTAAAGAAGGCGTAAAGGGCAACGGCAATCAGCCCTGGTAAAAGCTCATCCATCGTGACCCTCCCACATATTTTTTTGATATTTGCGAATGTCAACTCACTTGTCTCCAGCGTCTCTTTGGTGTCAGAGACAACCCTCGAATCTATACAGCTATAAGGCCAAACCGCAAGAAAACCAACTTTCCAAAGCTGTTCAGGAGCTACTCTGATCCCGCCCACAAAGTTAGCCAAAAGGGATCCCGTTGTCCAGACTTATCTGTCAAGTTTCATCAAGAATTCTGTCAAGTTTCATCAAGAATACAGATCTGACGAATAATCTCTCAAGCACGGGGGGGCAACGGTGGGCATTGGATCCCGGGAACCAGGGATTCCAGCAAGCCGCTACAGGCATCCCAGAGCAGCTCGATTACATAATGGAATCCGGCCTCACCCCCGTAGTAGGGATCCGGAACTTCTTCGTCAGAATGAGAGCGGCAATAGCTGCACATCAGGCGCACTTTCTCGGCATATTTTCCCTGGGGATCCAAGCTGAGAATGTCGCGGTAATTTTGTCGATCCATAGCCAGGATCAGGTCAAACTCGCGCAGGTCGGCAGGTCGAATCTGGCGGGCCTTGCCTTGTAGCTCTAGGCCATAGCATCGGGCTGCTTGTTGCATGCGCCTATCTGGGGGGCTGCCGATGTGATAGGCTGCCGTACCTGCTGAGTCGCAGATAATTGCTTCCTTATGGCCGCTGCTGCGCAAAAGGTGATTGGTGATGCCTTCAGCGGTGGGAGAACGACAGATGTTGCCCAGACAGACGAACAGAAGCTTTTGGCTCATGACAATCTCAACAGCAGTAGAGAACTCCTCTCACCTTATAACAATGCCCATCTAATCTAATGGTTCTTTGGTCTGAGCATAATAGTTCTTCGTTCTGAGCGCAGAAGAGCACAGACGGCAACGAACGGTGTTTGCGAGCCAGTCTCATCTGCCACTGACGGGAACAGAGCGGATCCCATGTGCTGGCCCACCACGGGATGTATTCGCTCACAGCAGCAGAGTGGAGTCCTCCCTCATTTTCCACCAAGTTTCCCACCAAGAGCCGCTGCAATGATCTAACAGCAGCTATTGGGAAGCCTGTCGCTTTGAGCATCACAGGTCTAATCGAACCGACAAGGGATCCCCAGGCATTGCTGCAGCAGCTTTAGGTATTCTTGTCCCTCCATGAGAAAGGCACCAAAACGGGCCAGGTGCGGGTTCATCAACTGAGCGTCGAATAGGCGAAAGCCCCGCTCCCGTAAGTGCTCCACCAACTTCACCAAGGCCACCTTCGAGCCGTTGGGGATGCGGTAGAACATCGACTCGCCGATAAACGCCGCTCCAAGGGCAATACCCAGGATCCCGCCTGCCAAGGTCTCTCCCTGCCAGGTTTCAAAGCTGTGGGCAAAGCCAGACCGGTGCAGAGCTGCGTAAATCTGCTTCAGCTCGGGGCTAATCCAGGTTTGGGGACGAGCGGCACAGCCCTCTACCACCTGCTCAAAAGCGCAGTTCAGCCGCACCTGAAAGCGACCGCTGCGCACCAAGGGCCGCAACGAACGGGGGCAGTGAAATCGCTCATCGAGGGGGATCACCGCGTGCCGGTCGGTGCCGTACCAGGTCAGGGATCCCGTCTCTTCGTCGGCCATCAGAAAGTAGCCTTGGGCATAGCCTGCCAGAATGGTGGCCAGATCCACCTGCATTGCCTCAGTTGCGCTCCTCAAGATTGCCATTCTGCAGAGAGGCTGGCAAAATCCCCCCCATTGGCCCTGGGGTGACAATCCACACAGGCGCTCACCCGCACAGGAGTGGGAAACTCCACTTGCAGATGCAAAGCGCGGAAATAGCGGGAATCTGCCAAGCGATAGGGCACCTGTTCCCCTTGTCGCAGGGGCCGGGAGTTGGGCCGCAAATAGCCCCAGGCCAGTTGTAAAGCCACACCGCTCAGGGGCTGGATCTGCTGGCCATAGTGGTTGGGATCCTGCAGCAGCCGTCGCCAGGTTTCGGTGGGCAACACTTGGGCGGGCAACGCCACATGGCAACCACCACAACTGCGCACATATTGAGCCTGCTCCAGTTGGGCTTGAGTCAGGCCCTGCTGCGCTTGTGCTCCCAGGTTCTGCGCTGATCCCGCCAGCAGGGATCCCATAAACCCGGACAGGATGACTACCATGCTCCAGATCCAAAACCGCCGGCGTCGTCGTTGCAAAGGAGCCATGCTCTCACACCCACTGCCCATGCTTTCCCACTCTAGATCAGGTGGTTGCCGGCGACAGCGGGACGGAGTCCATAAGATCCGGCCTCAACTGCTGGGATCGACTTGATCGACTTGGCCTATTTTTGGAGGAGCTTGAGAGATCGCGGATCTGATACATTTACGCTGAACACTGCTGAACATCACTGTTCAACTATGCAGCAATAGCATTCTGTTTGTTTCCAAACAGAATGGCGGTATCCCGCAAAGCTTTGAGTA
>NZ_JANSIH010000036.1:0-1370 GCF_047462075.1 Synechococcus sp. R55.2 | reverse complement strand
TATTATACATTATTTTCAGTATAGTTGAGCTTATTATTGACTAGAGTCATGCTCTTCTCTGAACACGGAGCAAGCCCAGTTCCTGGCCCCCGGCCAATGGGAGCGACTTGGATCGAGAATACCTGGCTGAGGAGATCGCATCTCAGAGAAGACAACGGCACCGGGAACCATCTGAATCGCTCACCTGTTGAAGATGATGAGTTTTTCCCAGATGGACAATGGGAGTGGATCCGCTGTCTGCAAACTGAGTTATCCTGCCGCCAAAATTGCCTCCAACAAGGGATCTGCCCCAAAGCGCACCACATCTGTACAGGGCCGTCCGGTCTCAGCCTCCACCCGGCGGATCTGCTCTAGGGCTGCTTCTTCCTCCCAGCCGAAGGTATTGAGGGCAATCCCCACCACGGGCGCGGGGGCAAAAGCCCCGGCAGCTGCCGCCACCTGTTCATACAGCTCAATCACCTTGGGTAAGGGCGGGATGGGCACGTAGTCTATCCCCTTGATGTGGGTCTGGCCGGCGCGGTGTACCAGGATAAGGTGGGTGGGCTGGGATCCACGCAACAGGGGCAAGGTGGCCGTAGAGGCGGGGTTGAGCAGGGATCCCTGACCTTCCAGGTGCAGAATGTCGTGGTCAGAGCCATAGCGCATGATCAGTTGCTCCACCGCCCCACTGGCATAGTCCACTCGCACCGCATCCAAAGGGATCCCCTCGCCGCCGATCAGGATCCCGGTTTGCCCGGTGGCCAAAAAGCGGGAGCGCAGGCCCCGCCTCAGGCTGGCCCGGTGCAGCTCTAGGCTGGTGGACATTTTGCCCACGCTCATGTCGGTGCCCACCGTCAACACCCGTTTACAGGGCAGGGTGCGGGCCAGGGCTTTCCCCACCGACAGGTTGGGGGGCTCGCGGCGAATATCCCAGATCCAGGCCCCCGGCTGCAACCACTGCCGAAACTGGGGATCCTCGGCCAAAGGCGTGTGCAACCCATTCACCAGAGACAGGCCAGCTCGCAGGGCCAGGCCCAACTCCTCCCGCCAGGCTGGCGGCAACTGCCCCCCTGAAGGGGCGATCCCAATCACCAGAACTTCAGGCCAGTGGGCCAGCGCCTCCTCCACCGAGGCCACGATGGGAATGTCTTTGGCAATTCCGGTCAGATGGGCCAGGGATCCCCCCGCCTGCTCCCGGTCGATCACCGCCACCACCGGGAAGGAGCCGTAGCGCAGCAGCCCCAGCCCCGTTTTCCCATGCTCCCCCAGCAATCCCCCGTGGAGCAGGATGGCCACGCGACTTTCGCTGGACAGGGATCCTGGCTTTCCCATCATTCCTGATACATTCACGCTGAACTCTCCTGAACATGGTTCAGGAAAGAAGCGATCGC
>NZ_JANSIH010000035.1:0-11435 GCF_047462075.1 Synechococcus sp. R55.2 | reverse complement strand
CCCCACCCACCCCCCGCCCTCCCTTTATTTTTTAGAGCCAGTTGCAGGCTAATGTTATAGCGTAGCGTCTCGTGGTCTCGGAGATTTGTAAAAGAGACAGGACTTTACCCCCGAAGAATATCAAATCGTTTTGCAAACCGCTGCCAGCTTCCAGGAGGTGTTGACGCGGCGGTTGCCCAAGGTGCCCACCTTGCAGGGGAAGGTGGTGGTGACGCTGTTCTTCGAGCCTTCCACCCGCACCCGTACCAGTTTTGAGCTGGCGGCCAAGCGCCTTTCGGCCGATGTGCTCAACTTTTCCCCTGGCACTTCTTCCTTGAGCAAAGGGGAGACGCTCTTGGATACGGCCCGCACCTTTCTGGCCATGGGATCCGATCTCTTAATCGTTCGCCATGCCCAGGCAGGAGTGCCCCAACAATTAGCTGCCGAGATCGACCGCCGCGGATCCCCTGTGGGCGTTCTCAATGCTGGGGATGGACTGCACGAACATCCCACTCAAGGCCTGCTGGATTTGTTTACCCTCTGCAGCCATCTGGATCCCCGGCGTCCCCGTCTGGAGTTGCTGCAAGGGATCAAAATCGCCATTGTCGGCGATATTCTCCACTCGCGAGTGGCCCGCTCCGATATCTACGCCCTGGTGGCCGCCGGAGCTGAGGTTCACTTAGCCGGCCCTCCCACCCTGTTGCCCAAGGATTTTGCCCAGTTTGTACCCGGCCATACGCTCCCTGTCCATTGGCAGCTAGAGCCTGCCCTCGAAGGGTCGCGTTTTGTTATCACCCTACGCCTGCAGCAGGAGCGCATGGGCGAGTTCCTTCTCCCCAGCTTGCAGGAGTACCATCACTTCTTCGGCCTCACGCGGCAACGACTGCGCCTGTGCCACCCGGATGTCAAGCTTCTGCACCCCGGCCCGGTCAATCGCGGTGTGGAACTCAGCTCCGAGGTGATGGAGGATCCCGGCTTGAACCTGATTGAGCAGCAGGTCACCCACGGCGTGGCGGTGCGTATGGCCCTGCTGTACCTCATGGGGGGCGGGCGGATCCCAGCTTAGAGCCCAGATCTTTCTCTGCTCGGGGAACATGTAGAGCTGCCCCACGTCTAGAAGGTTGGAGTCTATCTTCTAACCAATTCTCTCTGCCAAAAGCCGAAAGAATCTCTGGGCGGGGCTTTTCCCGCCCTGCTGAAATCATGTCCAAGCTTGCCGAGAGGTGAGCAACATCTTTGTCTCAAATTTTACACATCTTGGATCTGGATCGAGTTTTTTTGCAGCCGTCTAAGCTTAGCTCTTATTCAAGTTGTGTCCGTTTGATTGGTTGTCAAATGAGATAGAAGTTCAGCAGTATAAGCCTTTTCGCGGATCCTGGGCTCCAGGATCCTGATTTTGCTGAAATCCAAACTGGCCAAAACCACCAGATGGAAAATCGAGGTTTGGAAACGAGCCAGCACACTCAAAAATATCGATTTTTCTCTTGACTTAACCCAAAGTTAACCTTTAGATATCCCTCCGTTAACTTTGAGGTTATAGGGTTGAAGATGTTGATTTGCCACAGATATTACCTATGCGAACCCTGCTTTCTGCTTTCTCCCTCACCGCTCTAACAGTAGGATTTCTAACAGCGACCTCGGCTCAAGCCCAAACCGTGCAAATCTCCGGGGCGGGCGCGACCTTTGCGGCTCCTTTGCTGCAACGTTGGTTTGACGCCTACAACCGCACCGTAGACCCCACTGTGCAAGTCAGCTATCAGTCTGTCGGTAGTGGTGCTGGCCTAGAGCAGGTGATCAATGGCACTGTGGACTTCGGCGCTTCCGAGGCGCCTTTCTCCGGTGCTCGCCTGGAAAGCTTCCGAGCTAAATACGGCTATGATCCCCTACAGTTGCCTCTGGCGGGAGGGGCCATCGAGTTTGCCTATAACCTGCCCGGCATTGAAGACGGAGAGCTCATCCTGAAGCGGAAAACCTACTGCGGCATCGTGACCGGCGAGATCACTCGCTGGGACGACATTCGCATCAAGGCCGAGAACCCAGGTATAGCAAACAAGCTGCCACCCCTGGACATCACCTGGGTACACCGCTCTGATGGTTCTGGGACTACCTTTGTGTTCACCAACCACATCAGAACTGTCTGCCCTAATTGGACAGCCGGTGCTGGTACTTCTGTCGAGTGGCCTGTTGGCATTGGAGCCCAAGGGAATGAGGGCGTAGCCGCCACCATCAAGCAGGAGCCAGGGGCAATTGGCTACGTGAACCAGTCCTATGCCAAGCTGGAAAAGATGGCCACTGCTCGCTTGGAAAACAAAGCGGGCAACATTGTTGAGTTCTCCACCGAGGCAGCTACCTCGGCGCTGGATGCTCCCATTCCTGATGACTTTGCGCTGTTGGTGCCCGACCCTGAAGGGCCAAATGACTACCCAATCGTGGGCTTGTTCTGGGTGATGCTGTACCGCGAGTATCCCGATCAGCAGAAGCTGACCAAGCTGGTGGAGACTCTGAAATGGACCCAGGGGCCGGAAGGTCAGGCCATTACCCGCGAGCTGGACTACATCCCCATGCCTGAGGCGGCTATCCAACGGATCTTTGCCGAGCTGGATGCCATTACCGTTAACCCCAATGCGGTGCGATGACCGGGGTGCAGCCTGAACTCCACTAGAGTGGAGCTGGTGGCCGGCTGAGGAGGCAGATGAGGCTTTCTCGGTCGGCTGCTGGGCTTACCTTGCACGGTGGGATTTTTAGGAAAGATTTTGAACCGAAGATGATCATGGGAGAGAGGCTATGACTTCAGCGGCTACGGGTTATGGTTCACCACCAAACCCGGATATAGATGTTGACATTGAGAAAAAGGCAAGCCCGTCCCGGGCTGTTGATGTGGGTTTTGTCCGCCTGACGCTGGCCTTGGCAGGGTTTGCCGGCATTATTCTCATCTGGTTGATTCTTCAAACCACCGAAGCGGCTCTGCCGGCGATCCAGCAGTTTGGCTTGGGCTTCCTGGTTACTGCCCGCTGGAACCCGGTGGAAAACATCTACGGGGTGCTGCCGCAGATTTATGGCAGTCTGGTGACCTCTCTGGTGGCTTTGATTTTTGCCATTCCTCTGGGCATTGGCACAGCCATCTTCCTGACGGAAGGCTTTGCTCCCAAGTGGGTAACGGAGCCGATTGGTTTTGCCATTGAGCTGATCGTGGCCATTCCCAGTGTGGTGCTGGGGCTGTGGGGGATCTTTGTGCTGATTCCAGCAGTGCGGCCCATCTTTCGAGCCATTAACCAGACGCTGGGTTGGATCCCTTTCTTGAGTGGCCCGGCTCCGCGGGGGCCCAGCTTGTTGATAGTGGCTATGGTGCTGGGGATCATGATCTCTCCCATCATCATCTCCATTACCCGCAGTACCCTTGAATCTCTGCCACGCAGCCTAAAAGAGGGGGCTTTGGCTTTGGGGGCAACCCGCTGGGAGACCATCTTAACGGTGATGATCCCTGCCGGCCTGTCGGGCATTGTCAGCTCGATCATGCTGGCGCTGGGGCGGGCCCTGGGAGAGACCATGGTAGCGGCCATGCTTTCCGGCAACGCCAACCGCATCAATATCTCCCTAATGCAGCCGGGATCCACCATTACCGCCTTGATTGCTTCTCAGTTTGGGGAGGCAGGACGCTTGCAGGTTTCGGCTCTCATGTATGCCGGCGTGGTGCTGATGGTGCTGACGTTATTGGTCAACATCGTTGCCGAGATCATTATTCGCAAGTTTCAAAACTTGGAGCAGTAACTTCGGAAGCAGAAAGAAGATGAAGGAGCACTGTTATCATGTCCGACTCAGCACAGCTTGCCCCTGAGAAGGTTGACATCGACATTACTCGTGCCGCCATTGCCCCTGTCCGCAATTACACAGGCATTGTCCTAACCCTGCTGAGTGGCCTCTTTGTGGCGGTGATCATAGCTTCCCTATCTTGGGTGCTGTGGGATGTGGGCAAGGAAGGCATCCAGCGGATAAATTGGGATGTCCTCACCCAGACCCGCTACCCCGCCCCTGGCCTGGCGGAAGGGGGCTTTGGTCACGCAATTGTCGGCAGTTTAATGGTGCTGGCTACGGGGGCGGCTTTGAGCTTTCCCTTCGGCATCTTGGCGGCAGTGTACTTGTCTGAATTCGGTCGCGGCACCCGCTTGGCTTATCTGGTTAAGTTTTCCTGCAATGTGCTCACGGGGGTACCGGCCATTCTCTGCGGCCTGTTTGCCTATGCTGTGGTGGTGAGGGGATCCGGCTTTTCGGCTTTCTCGGGAGGGGTGGCTTTTGGCGTGCTGATGCTGCCGATTGTCATCCGCTCCACCGAGGAGGCGTTGCTGCTGGTTTCGCCCGACATGCGCTTGGCTTCCCTTGGCCTGGGCTCAAATCGCTTTCAGACCACAATGCGCGTTGTTTTGCCGGCAGCGGCACCGGCCATCGTAACCGGGCTAATCCTGGCTTTGGCCCGAGCGGCAGGCGAGGCTGCACCTCTGCTCTTTACCGCCTTCAACAACAATTTCTGGTCCAGTAATCTCTTTGGCCCGGTGGCTACCTTGCCGGTGATGGTCTACTTTTTCTCCATCATTCCCTACAGGGTGCAGCAGGAGCTGGCTTGGGCGGGCGCTTTGGTTTTGTTAGCCATTGTTTTGGCGGCCAGCTTGACCGCTCGCTTTTTGGTGTACAAGACCAGGAAATAGCCTGAGGATTCTCAACAAAGTCTTGAATCGAACTCTTCGTCGAACTCTAGCTCTTTTTGTGAGTGCTGCCATGCAAACTCAATCTCTTAACCAGACCTCTTACGTTTTCAGGACCGAGAACCTGAATGTTTACTACGGATCCAACTTGGCGGTGAAAAATGTCACCCTGAACATTCCGGCCCGGCAAATTACTGCGTTTATCGGCCCTTCCGGCTGTGGCAAAAGCACGATTCTGCGCTGTTTTAACCGCACCAACGATTTGATCCCCGGTGCTCGTGTAGAGGGCAAGCTCACCTACCACGGCAAGGATCTCTACGCCAAAGAAGTCGATCCGGTGGCGGTGCGGCGGCGTATCGGCATGGTCTTCCAAAAACCCAATCCCTTCCCCAAAAGCATTTACGACAACGTGGCCTACGGCCCGCGGGTGCTGGGGATGAAGGTAGACTTGGACGAGGTGGTGGAAACCTCGCTGAGGCGGGCTGCCCTCTGGGATGAAGTCAAAGACAAGTTGAAAGAAAATGGTCAGTCGCTGTCGGGAGGGCAGCAGCAGCGCTTGTGTATTGCCCGCGCTCTGGCGGTACAGCCGGATGTGATTTTGATGGATGAGCCCTGTTCGGCACTGGATCCCATTTCCACCCGCCGTATCGAAGAGCTGATGAAGGAGCTGGAGGAGGAATATACCATCATCATCGTCACCCACAACATGCAGCAGGCCAGCCGCGTCTCGGATATGACGGCTTTCTTCAGTGTGGAGCTGGTGGGATCCAACCGTGTGGGCGAGCTGATTGAATTTGACAGAACTGAAGTCATCTTCAACAGCCCCACCAAGCAAGCCACAAGAGATTATGTGGAGGGCCGCTTCGGCTAATCGACCTGGCCGGACAGGGATCCTTCCCATACTGTTCTCGGCAAACCCTTTTGCAGGCAATTTCTGCCGATGATGGAGTCTGAAGAACCGTTGCACCCAAATACGGATACCTATGATCGTTGCCGCTCCTGACAAGCTGCAGGCTTTGCGTTCTGACTTAGAGGGTATTGAGATCATCACTGATCCGGCTCAGGTGGCCAAGTTGTCGTTGGATTTTTACCACTACAGCCCCGTGCTGAGCCGACAACTGAGCGACAAGCGGGGAGATTTGGTGGTGCGCCCCGCCGATGAGGCCGAGGTGATGCGGGTGGCAGCGGCCTGTGCCAAGCTGCGGATCCCGGTTACGGTGCGCGGTGCCGGTACCGGTAATTACGGCCAATGTATCCCGCTGGCCGGGGGTGTGATCCTGGACATGGGCAAGCTCAACCAGGTGCTTTGGGCAAAGCCGGGCTTGGCGCGGGTGCAGGCGGGGGCCAAGTTGATGGCCATCGACAAACACACCCGGGAGATGGGCTGGGAGATCCGCATGGCTCCTTCCACCTATCGCACGGCCACCATCGGGGGGTTCATTGCTGGCGGCAGTGGTGGCATTGGCTCTGTGACTTACGGCCAACTGCGGGATCGGGGCAACATCTTGGGGCTGCGGGTGGTCACCCTGGAGGAAGAGCCCCGGGTGCTGGAGCTGCGGGGAGATGAGGTATTCAAAGTAAGCCATGCCTGGGGCCTCAATGGGATCATCACCGAGGTGGAGATCCCGCTGGCGCCTGCTTATCCTTGGGCGGAGCTGGTGGTGGCCTTTCCCCCTGAAGTGGGCTTTATGCCCTGTGCCCATTTTGGCCAAGCCCTGGGAGATGCCGATGGGATCCTCAAGAAATTGGTCAGCCTGCACGCTTGGCCGATCCCCAGCTACTTTGCACCGCTGCGGGGTCATTTGCCAGAAGGATCCGCTGTGGCCCTGTTGATGGTGGCCGAATGCAGCCTGGAGCCGCTGTTGGAGCTTGTCCGGGAACATGGGGGCCAAGTGGTTTACAACAAAACGGCCCAGGAGGCCAGCAAGGGGATCTCGCTGGGGGAATTTTCTTGGAACCACACCACTTTGCACTGCCGCAGCGTGGATCCCAGCCTGACTTATTTACAATCGGCTTTTCCCGCCGATCGGGAGCTGAAGCTGGTGCAGCACATGTACGAGTATTTTGGCGACGAAGTGCTGATGCACCTGGAGTGGATTCGCATCAACGGGCAAGCTACCCCTGTCGGCCTGCAAATTGTCCGCTTTACCACCGAAGAGCGTCTAAACGAGATCATGCGCTACCACGAAGAGCAGGGAGTATTTATTGCCAACCCCCACACTTTCATCATCGAAGACGGCGGGCGCAAAGTGATGGATCCGCGCCAGATTCGTTTTAAAGAAGAAGTGGATCCCTATGGCCTGCTCAATCCGGGCAAGATGCGCACCTGGCAGGAGCGCGCCTCTGCTTGAGGAATAGCAACAGTAGCACAGCAATTGGCCTTGGTCTATCTGTATTGCCCATGTTTAATCCCTGATGGATTGTCTGGGCAGGACAACACCAGTCCAAAGCTCTACAGTCAGTACTGTGGGAATGCTGTCCACCGTTAAATGCTTTATGGTGTGGACTGTCAAACTTCCGGCAGCCAGTCCTCTGCAAGCACCAACTCTGGAGAGTAGGGACAGACATCTGGAAATGTCGAGATTTCTATCCCCGTTTGCCTGGCTGCTTGGCGGCGCGCCCGTTGATAACTCTCTTCAAGTTGCTCTACCAGATAACCTTTTAGGCTAGGGCTATCTTCTATGGCCAATCCGATTTGGGTTCGCGCATCTGTAATGGAATCTAGCCAGCTATCTGAACGTCGCTGAGGTTGATATTGCCACTTGAGCAGATGCAGCAGAAGGCGAGTTAATTGACTGGTAATCCCTCGTCGTTCGCTCTTACCCAAATTCTCAACCTCTTCAATTAAGTGTGTTAGGTCAATTTCATGCCAGCGCCTTTCCCGCAATAGCCGGGTTGTTCGGTCAATCCACAAGTTAAAGTCTGTCGAGTATAGATTGCTCATAGCTTTGTCCTGCTGAAAAATAGGGTCGCGATAATTATGAAATCCAGACTACGTCCTTCTTGAGTTTACTACAATAAAACCTGTAACACCTGAGTTCTCAACCGTCTGGGAGCAGAGTCCTCTGGTGACAAACCTTATCCAGGCAACTCTTTCTATAGTCATTTCGATTTAAAGCAGGACACTGCACCCACACTTAAAGTGCACCGAGCCAGAAGGCTGTTCTCAATAGCCCAGGCGTCTTACCCTAAACTGAAGCAACTATATTTGACGAATATTTGACGGAGAGTGGATGGAGAGGGTGTCCCTGTGGAGAAAGGTTCAAACAAACGCTTTAACTGCCATAGTAGTTGATAGCTAAAGCTCCCACCAGAGTAAGCTGAAAGACCAAGATCACGAAGTAGAAAATGGCGCGGGGCTTGAACAGAGTGAGCATCAAGCCTATGGCTTTCAAGTCTACTATCGGCCCAAACACCATAAAAGCCAACAGGGATCCCGGCGTGAAGGTGGCGGCAAAGGAGAGGGCGAAAAAGGCATCCACCGTCGAGCAGATGGAGATGATCCCGGCCAGGGCCATCATGATCAGGATTGAGAGCAATGCATCTTGGCCATAATCCAGCACAAACGAACGCGGGATCACCGTTTGAATCAGGGCCGCCATCGCCGAGCCCAAGATGAGCACGGATCCCAATTCGCGGATCTCCCTGGCCCAGGTCTGCAGCAGGAGAACTCCTTTTTGTCCCCTGGAGGGAGAAGGCGCAGCGGCCAGAGCAGAGCGATACACATCTTCAGCCGTTTGTAAAGTGGCCAGGGATCCGCCAGAGGCCCCTTGAGCAGGGCTCTGGGATCCAATCCAGAAGGTGCCTCCCCGCAACAACGGCGAGCAGGAAGTGCTTTTCGGATCCGTCTCTTGGGAGCAATTGCGCTGCAGCTCCCGCCAGACTGACGGCTGCAACAGAGGCTGGAAATCCTTTTGCAGGCTGAAGATCAAGCCGACGACAACCGCAATGCCGAAGGAAAAGAGAACTCGGTAGATCACCAGCTCCGGCATGGAGCGAAAGGCAATCCAAGTGGAAAAGATCACCACCGGGTTAAACACCGGCGCCGCCAATAAAAAAGCCACCGCCACGTGGGGTGGGATCCCTTTGATCACCAGTTGACGGGCCACCGGCAGGTTGCCGCACTCGCACACCGGGAAAAAGAATCCTAAAGCGCCACCGGCCACCGCGCTGCCGATTTTGCCTTTGGGCAGGAAACGGGCCAACTGGGATCCCTCGACAAACACCGCCAGCAGCCCCGATAGAAACACCCCCAGCAGCAGAAATGGCATGGCCTGCACCACAAGGCTCAGAAACAGGGTGAATCCGTCTCGCCAAAGGGGAGAGTCCAAGAGGCTCAACACACCACCTCACGCACGACTTGGGCCTTACTGAGTTTGGATCTCGGCCCAGCGCCCTGTCAAACGGCTCTCAACCCCGCTCTTCTATAGGGATGTAGCGTTGCTGGCGTTCACCTGTGTACACCTGGGTGGGTCGGAAAAGCCGATTATCGGACAACTGCTCCCGCCAATGGGCCAGCCAACCCGCCGCTCGGGCAATGGCAAACACCGGTGTAAACAAATCTTCTGGGATCCCCAGCTTGGCGTAGACCAACCCTGAGTAGAAGTCCACATTCGGGTAGATCCCCTTCGGCCCTAGCAACTCCTCACACACCCGCTCCACCTCCAGGGCAATGTCGTAGTACTTGTCGTGGCCGTAGCGCTCAAATAGCTCTTCGGCCAGCCGCTGCAGGATGGTGGCCCGCGGATCCTTCACCTTATAAACCCGGTGACCCATGCCCATGATGCGCTGTTTTTTGGCCAGCTTCTCCTCGATAAACGAGCGTACATTTTCCACCGAGCCGATTTGCCGCAGCAGCATCATCACCTGTTGGTTGGCCCCCCCGTGCAACAGCCCCGAAAGGGTACCCACCGCCGTGGCCAGGCTGCTGTAGGGGTTAGCCAGCGTGGAAGCGCTCACCAGAAGGGCAAACGTAGAGGCATTGACCGTGTGCTCGGCGTGCAAGATGAGACAGGTATCGAAAATGCGGGCCAACCAGGGATCCGGCTTCTTGCCCGAGAGCATGTATAGGAAATTGGCAGCATGATCCAGGTTGTCGTCCGGGGGAATGGGATCGTTGCCCTGTCGCATCTGGTGGAACATCGCCACCATGGTCGGCAGCTTTGAGAGCAACCGGGTGACGGTGCCGAACACATAGTCGGGATCCATCTCCCGCAGCGGGTAAAACAGCCCCAAGCCCGCCACACAGGTTTGCAGAGCATCCATCGGGTGGCCCGACTCCGGAAACGACTTGATCATGTCGCGGATGCGGTATTTCACCCGTCGATGACTGCGGATCGCCTGGTCAAAATTGTCCAGCTCCGACTGGGTCGGCAGCTTGCCAAAGATCAGCAGGTAGGCCGTCTCCAGAAAGGTACTGTGGGCGGTTAATTCCTCGATGGGGATGCCCCGATATTCCAGGATCCCCGCCTGGCCATCGACAAAACTAATGTTGGAGCGTGTGGCCGGAACGCCTTCCAACCCAGGTCTGTATTCGCCATCCGCCATAGTCGGATTCCTAAAGTGCTTCCTAAATGATGAATCAAGGGTTGCCAAAGGTGCCTGGAACCCAACCCCTTGCTCCCCTCGGGCAGTACTGACCCCGCTTCGCTACAGTAAAGCAAATTTTGGATCCCTGTAGCCAAATGCTGCCCCTGTCATCCTTCACAGAGAGCCAGGCTGGGATCCGCCTTCTATCTTGCAACAGCTCCCGCTGCCCGACGCAAAAATTGTTGCTATGGTGAGAACTGCGCCCGGCTTGAGGGATCTTGGCGCCTGCCGGAGCCGTGAAAGTTCGCTCCCCCGCTTGGAGATCGGCATCGATGTCGGATACTGCTCAAACTCACCTTGGCTCCAGCCCAGTGCAAGGACTGGAGTACGTGGTGCTGGGAGTGGCCACTTGCTTCCAGCAGGATCAGGAAGGTCGCCTGGTAGAGGTTTTGGTGGCCGAGCCGGTGCCTGCTGCCGATTTGGACTGCCTAGCCCAAGAACGCCGCAGCACTTCCTATGTTCTCCTCTACGCCACAACCTACGCCGAGATCGTGAACAACGGGATCCCAACTTTGCCTGCCGAGGTTTTCCCGCCAGGGGTGTTGTTGGGAGAAGACTTCGTGGAACGGGTGCAGGCAGCGGCCCGCACCTATCGCAGCAAGCCCCAGTTTCGCCATATCCCCCTGCACCAAACCTGCACTCCAGAGCGGGGGGTGTTTAAGCTCAATCACAGCGTTGAGCCCCGACGGATCCTCAACGCGGTTGTGGAGGTGAAGGATGCCGACAACATCAAACAGCACCCCCACACCCATCAACGGCTCTGACTCACTGGGCTGTACGGGTCAGACGTGCCCTGGAAAGCAGGTTGAACCGCCACTCTGGGCTAGGCTTCGGGATCCCTCTACCCTTCTGGAGCAGGTACGCAGCGGTCAGGTTTGGCTGGTTAAGGGAATGGGATCCCATGGGCTGTTGCTGGAGAAAGCTCATATTGTCGAGCTGCTGGAGTTTGGTGCAGCCGTTGGCCTGGCCATCGATCGCGATTGCCGAGCGGTTTTGCCGATCGCGTAAGCGGGACGGAGTCCTTTTGGCCAAGTGTATCTGCAGGCCCCTGCCACTTTTTTGGAGCGTCAGCTAGAAATCGCAGGAGCCCCGCACTGTACCCGTAGGGTCGGTGTCGGGAGGAATGCGCTTTGATGAAGTACAATGAACTTATGAGCCAAGTCCTGACCA
>NZ_JANSIH010000034.1:0-11457 GCF_047462075.1 Synechococcus sp. R55.2 | reverse complement strand
GGAACAGCAGACGGAGCTCATTTGTCGCTCTTGGCCCGATACCTGCATCACCTTCGTCAATCCTGCCTGTTTGCGCTTCTTCGGTCGGCGGGCAGAGGAGGTGGTGGGCCAACCTTGGCGGGATCGGCTGCCGGAAGAAGAGCAGGCTAAGGTGTTGCAAGCTTTTGCTGCTCTCACTCCTGAAAGTCCCTTTTACAGCAGCGAGCGGGAGTACCCCGGAGAAAACGGCCAGTCCCGCTGGATTAGCTGGGTAGATCAGGGCATTTTCGACAGCCGAGGCCGCCTGGTGGAGATCCTATCGGTGGGACGGGAGCTCACCGAGCAGAAACGGGCAGAACAGCAGTTGCAGGCCCTCAACCGGGAGCTGGAAGCCCAGGTGGAGCTGCGCACGGCCAAGCTGCAGCAAGCCTTGCATTTTGAGGGGGTGCTGCGCGCCATCAGCAGCCGGATGGTGGTCAGCCTAAACGAGGGGGAAATCCTGGAAGAAGTGGTCAAAACCCTTGCCGAAGCGCTAAGCCTGACCTGCTGCCAAATCCTGCTGCTTTTAGAAGATGGGTCAACCTGGATCCCCGGCTACTGCTACTCCCCCCTTCTCTCTTCTGATGCAGCTCAGGGCGACAGGGCGGATCCCTTGCATGGCCGAGACTACGCCAGCGACCCGGAGTTCTTGCGCCTGCTGCAGTCCCATTCTTCCTCACAGCAGAAATGGGAAATCCACTGCTGTTGTCGGAAGGAAGGACGCTGGGTGCGGCTGCTGGCCTGCACCCTTTGGGACAAAGAGAAGCGGCTGGGAGCTTTGCTGTTGGAGCGGCTGCCGGAGCAAGAGTTTTCCGAAGACGAGATTCAACTGGCCTATCAGGTGGCCAACTTGTGTGCCCTGGCCATTCGCCAAGCCCGTCTGTACCAAGCAGCCCAAGCGCAGGTGAAGGAATTGGAGCGGCTGAATCTGCTGAAGGATGATTTCCTCAGCACCGTCTCCCACGAGCTGCGCACCCCCATGACCAATGTGCGCATGGCCTTGCAAATGCTGCAAATGACCCGCGATAACCCCGAGAAACAGCGGCACTACTTCACCATTGCCCTGAAAGAGTGCAACCGGCAAATCGAGCTCATTAACGACCTGCTGGATATGCGACGGCTGGAAGCCGGGACGTATCTGCTGCAACCAGAGAATATTTTTCTGCCGCGGTATTTACAAGATTTGCTGGCCGGGGCTCAGCCTTTGGCCCAAGCCAAACATCAACACCTGCAACTGCACCTGGAGGCAGGGATCCCCTCGCTTTGGGCCGACCCCACCTGCTTGGGGCGCATTCTGCGCGAGCTGCTGCACAACGCCATCAAGTACACGGATCCTGAGGGATCCATCCACCTGCGGGCTGTCTCAGAAGGGCAGGGGATCCTCTTCGTCTGCAGCAACAGCAGCGAGATCCCAGAGCCAGAGCTGCCCCGCATCTTTGAAAAGTTTTACCGGATCCCGCAATCGGATCGCTGGAAGCACGGCGGCACCGGCCTGGGGCTGGCTTTGGTGAAGCAACTGGTGGAGCACATGGGGGGGAATATCTCCGTCAACAGCTCGGACGGATGGACCCACTTCCAAGTTTGGTTGCCCCAAGGTGAGGATCCTGCTCCGCCATTGCCCGGCCCACCCCCAATGTCAGAAGACCTCCCCTTTTGGAAAGAGGCTGGGGGTGAGGGGCATACCTGACCCCTATCCCGGCAAGACTTGTTGCTGCCAGAGGGCCTCCAGTTGCACCGTGTATTCGGAGTTCACGATGGGCACTGCCCCAGCAATGGCCTCTTGAATGGGGATCCCGGCAGCAGCCTCCAGTTGGGCAAAAGCTGTTTGGTAGTCGGCAGACAACCGGCTGACATCAATGAGCGGCAGATCCCCCCAGACCTCCGGCTTGAACTTTTCCAATTGCCCCTCCGGGCTGGCCAAAACCTCCGCCAAGACCATCGCCCCCCAAGGATTGGCCGCATTGATGGGAATGGCCGTGAACGAGGGATCGATCAAGCTGGTGCCCGGGATCCCATAGGGGGTGGTGCTGGGAGGAAATTGGCCGTTGCCCTTGCGCAAGATCACCTGATCGATAAAGGTGGGGATGAGCCACACTTCGCCATTGGCAAAGAGCTCCGCCAGGCGGGCAAAGGTGGGCGGGTAGGTTTGGCCCCGCCTCCACAAGAAGGGATCCAGCTTTCTCAGGTATTCCACCAGGGCAGGGGATTGTCGCGCCCAGAGATCGGCATCGAAGTCCGGCCCGCTGTACTGGGCATAGCCCCCGGTCACACCATAGAAGGCGCTCAACAAAAAGCGGCTGCCATGAAAATCCGGCGGGGCCACGTAGGTAAATCGCCCTGGGTTGGCCTCTGCCCAAGCCAACAGTTCGGCGTAGCTCTGGGGGGGATTGGGTACCCGCTCGGCATCATAGGCCATTAAAAAGTAGTTGCCGGTGTAGGGTGCAGAATAGCCCTCGGTGGGCAGGCCAAAATCCGTTGCAATATCGGCGGGATCGTAGAAGGGCAAGCTGGGCAATTTCTCAGCAAAAGGGCCGAAGAGCAAATTCCCCTGCTTGAGGGTGCGGAAGTTGTTGCCATTGATCCAGATGAGATCGATGCTGCCGCCGCTGCGCAGCCCGGCCTGTACCTCCCCAATCACCTTGTTGACTGCTTCAACGGTATCCGTGAGCGGGATCCGGTTCAAGCGAATGCCATAACGCTCCTGCAACTGGCTTTTCACCCAGCCATCCACGAAGCCATTGATGGCCTCGCTGCCGCTCCACATGGCCCAGTTGACAGAGCTGCCCCGCGCCCGCTCCAGAATGTCTGCCCAGCTCAGGGATCCCAGATCCACCATGTTCTGGGAGGTGTTCTGGGCAAACGGAGAGCCTTGACTCAACGCCCAAGCTCCCAGGGATCCCAGGCCGGCCAACACCTGCCGTCGCTTCCAGAAAACGCTTTTGGGTTGCATAGCCTTGCCACCATCCCCATCAAACTTTCAGGTTTCAGATTCAACTTAAACTCTCCCCTCCTCCTTTGGGAAAAGGGCCGGGGGTGAGGGATCCCCGCCAACCCCCACAGGCCACAGAGCCTCTGGCGGCAAATGGATCCACACTGCCTGCCCCGGCGCAAACACCTGATGGGGAGCCACCCAAGCCTGCAGACTGCCCCAAGGGGTTTGTAAGGTCAGCCGTCGCTGGGTGCCCGCAAAGCGTTCCGCCATCACTTGAGCGGAGAAAACATTGTCGGCCAAGCCGGGCGGCTGGGGAAACACCTGCACCTGTTCCGGGCGCACCGTCAGCCGCACCTGACCTTGGAGTGGCGCGGCGCTTTTCAAGAGGATCCCGTCGTTGAGGCGAAGCTGGTGACCCTCCGCCTGCGCATCGAAAAAATTGACCCCGCCAAAAAAGCGGGCAATGCGCTCGGAGCGCGGCTGCTGATAGAACTCCACAGGGGATCCCACCTGGTGTAGCTGCCCCTCAAACATCAGGCCGATGCGTTGGGCCATAGCTGTGGCTTCTGCTTGATCGTGGGTAACCAGCACCGTCGTCACCCCTGTTTCCGCCTGCAGCTCCAGGATGAGAGCCTGCATCTCTTGGCGCAGGTTGGCATCCAGGGCCGACAAAGGTTCATCCAACAGCAGCACCTTGGGCCGAATCACCAAAGCCCGCGCCAGGGCCACCCGCTGCGCTTGTCCGCCAGAAAGCTGGCTAGGCCGACGCTGAGCCAATCCGGGCAATTGCACCCGCTCCAACATGCCCAAGGCGGCAGCCTCCCGCTCTGCCCGGGGAATACCCCGCATTTTCAGGCCAAAAGCGACGTTTTCCCCCACGCTCAGGTGGGGAAACAGGCGGCTGTGTTGGGACAGCAAAGTCACGCCGCGCCGTTCCGGCGGCAGAGGGTTGAGGGGGATCCCGTCCAGCCAGATTTCCCCCGGATAGGGCAAGGGATCCGGCTCCAGCAGGCCGGCGATGAGATTGAGGGTGGTGGACTTGCCGCAGCCCGACGGCCCCAGCAGGGCGAAGATCTCCCCTGCCTCCACGCTCAAAGACAAATCCCTGAGGACAGGGATCCCTCCCTTGTGGAAGCGCTTGCTGAGGTGGCGGAGAACAAGGTGGCCCATGCTTGAGTTACCGGTCAACCTCCCAAGGAGCTCTCAAGCTCTCCCAAATTAGAACAGAAAATACCGCTGCGCCATGGGCAGCACCTCTGCCGGCTCGCAGGTGAGCAATTCTCCATCGGCCCGCACTTCATAGGTCTCCGGGTTCACCTCAATGTGGGGAGTGGCGGTATTGAGTTTCAAATCCGCTTTGCCGATCTCGCGGCAATTTTTCACCGCTACGGCCCGGCGCTGGATCCCCAATTTCTCCGGGATCCCCAAGTCTAGAGCAGCCTGGGAGACAAAGAGGAGGCTGGTCTCGGTCAGGGCGCGGCCAAAGCTGCCGAACATGGGGCGGGGGTACACCGGCTGCGGGGTTGGAATGGAAGCATTGGGATCCCCCATCTGGGCGTAGGCAATCAGGCCCCCCTTCAGGACGATTTCCGGCTTAACCCCAAAAAAGGCCGGCTTCCACAGACACAGATCCGCCAGTTTTCCCACCTCCACCGACCCGATGACGTGGCTGAGGCCCTGGGCGATGGCGGGGCAGATGGTGTACTTGGCTACGTAACGCTTGGCCCGGAAGTTGTCGTTGCGGCTGCTGTCTTGCGGCAAAGGCCCCCGCTGCACCTTCATCTTGTGAGCCGTCTGCCAAGTGCGGATGATTACCTCCCCCACCCGGCCCATGGCCTGGGAGTCGGAAGAGATGATGCTGAACACCCCCATGTCATGCAAGATGTCTTCGGCGGCAATGGTTTGGGGGCGAATGCGGCTTTCGGCAAAAGCAATATCCTCCGGCACATTCTTGCTCAGGTGGTGACACACCATCAGCATGTCCAGATGCTCTTCGATGGTATTGCGGGTAAAGGGGCGGGTGGGATTGGTGGAGCTGGGCAGCACGTTGGGCTCCGAGGCAATGCGAATGATATCGGGGGCATGCCCACCCCCGGCCCCTTCGGTGTGAAAGGTGTGAATGGTGCGGCCATTGATGGCGGCGATGGTATCTTCCACAAAAGCCGATTCATTTAAAGTATCGGTGTGGATGAGGGTTTGGATGTCGTACTCATCCGAGACTTGCAAACAGCTGTCGATCACCGCCGGCGTGGATCCCCAATCTTCATGGATCTTGAGGCCGCAGGCCCCCGCTTCCACCTGTTCCCGCAAAGCTGCGGGAAAAGCCGCGTTTCCCTTGCCAAAGAAGCCCAAATTGACGGGGAACCCCTCCGCCGCCTGCAACATCTTGCCCAAGTTCCAAGCTCCAGGGGTGCAGGTGGTGGCGTTGCTGCCTGTGGCCGGCCCAGTTCCGCCCCCCAAAAGGGTGGTCACTCCCGAGGCGATGGCAAACTCGCACAGCTGCGGACAGATGAAATGCACATGGGCATCGATCCCGCCCGCCGTCAGGATCAGGTTTTCCCCGGCAATCACCTCAGTGCTGGGGCCAACCACCATGCCCGGCGTCACCCCCGCTTGGATGTTGGGGTTGCCGGCTTTGCCAATGCCGACAATGTAGCCATCGCGAATGCCCACATCCGCCTTGACAATGCCCCACCAGTCCAGGATCAGGGCGTTGGTGATCACCAGATCCAAGGCCCCGTTGGCGCGGGTGGCCGTCGGCGATTGCCCCATGCCATCGCGGATGGTTTTGCCGCCCCCAAACTTAATCTCCTCGCCGTAGGTGGTGAAATCCTCCTCCACCTCGATGATCAGTTCGGTATCCGCCAGGCGCACCCGATCCCCTACGGTGGGGCCGTAGTTGCTGACGTATTGGCGACGGGGAATCTCTAGGGTCATAGGGTGGTATCTGCAAAAGGGCTGCCAGGGTTTTACCACACATCCCCACCCAGGGGATCCCTTGCTGTCTATTGTTCAGTTCCAACCCTTCCTGAGAACGGATTGGGTTGGCTGAAAATTCGTTACATATATTTACATCTATGATCGAAAGAACAATTGCCAATCGACTCCAGCCTCGATGGGACAAGGGATCCCTCGTTTAATTATTGTGAAGCAACTGAGGGCTCACAAACCCTGACCTATAATGCCAGGTAAGTCCTGCCCTGGGGGAATCTTCTGCCAAGGGGTAGGGATGCTTCGTTCCTTGTCGCAAGAGAGGAGTTCTTGATGACAACTACGCCAAAGGAGCGAGAGCCGAAGGTCAAGGTGTCGGTTGACGTGGATCCGGTTCCCACCTCATTTGAGAAATGGGCCAAGCCGGGCCACTTCGATCGCAGCCTATCCCGTGGCCCCAAGACCACGACCTGGATCTGGAACCTCCATGCTCTTGCTCATGACTTCGACAGTCACACCAGCGACTTAGAAGACGTCTCTCGTAAGATCTTTTCCGCTCACTTCGGCCACTTGGCAGTGGTTTTCGTCTGGCTGAGCGGCATGTACTACCACGGAGCTCAGTTCTCCAACTATTCTGCTTGGCTGGCGGATCCGATCAACGTCAAGCCCAGCGCCCAAGTGGTCTGGCCCATCTTCGGCCAAGAGATCCTGAATGGGGATGTGGGCGGCGGCTTCGAAGGGATCCGCATTACTTCTGGTCTATTTCACCTCTGGCGAGCTGCCGGCATCACCAATGAGTTTCAACTCCTCTGCACCGCCATCGGTGGCTTGGTGATGGCCGGGTTGTGCCTGTTCGCCGGCTGGTTCCACTACCACAAGCGGGCTCCCAAGCTGGAGTGGTTCCAAAATGTGGAATCGATGCTCAACCACCACCTAGCGGGCCTGCTGGGGCTGGGTTCTTTGGCCTGGGCCGGTCACCAAATCCACGTGTCCATTCCCATCAACAAGATGTTGGATGCGGGCGTGCCGGCTGACCAGGTGCCCTTGCCCCACGAGTTCATCCTCAACCCGGCCCTGATGAAGGAGATGTTCCCCAGCGTGGATTGGGGCATCTTCAGCG
The DNA here is from genome assembly GCF_047462075.1 of Synechococcus sp. R55.2. Taxonomy (NCBI): domain Bacteria; kingdom Bacillati; phylum Cyanobacteriota; class Cyanophyceae; order Synechococcales; family Synechococcaceae; genus Synechococcus; species Synechococcus sp. R55.2. Next base: position 4,456 of record NZ_JANSIH010000034.1, on the reverse strand, counting down.
GGGTGGTGCCCTTCTTTACCTTGGATTGGGGCAAGTACGCGGAGTTTCTCACCTTCAAGGGTGGCCTGGATCCGCAGAACGGCGCCCTCTGGCTGACCGACCAAGCCCACCACCACTTGGCCATTGCTGTGCTCTTTATCGTGGCCGGCCACATGTACCGCACCAACTGGGGCATCGGCCACTCCATTAAAGAGATCCTGGAAGCCCACAAAGGCCCCTTCACCGGCGAAGGCCACAAGGGCCTCTACGAAGTGCTCACCACCTCCTGGCATGCCCAACTGGCCATCAACTTGGCCATGGTGGGATCCCTGAGCATCATCGTGGCGCAGCACATGTACGCCATGAACCCCTACCCCTACATGGGCATCGACTACGCCACCCAGATCTCCCTGTTTACCCACCACATGTGGATAGGCGGCTTCTTCGTGGTGGGGGGTGCTGCCCACGGGGCCATTTACATGGTGCGGGACTACGACCCGGCGGTGAACCGCAACAACGTGTTGGATCGGGTATTGCGCCACCGCGACGCCATCATCAGCCACCTGAACTGGGTGTGTCTGTTCTTGGGCTTCCACGCCTTTGGCTTCTACGTCCACAACGACACGATGCAAGCCCTGGGCCGTCCGCAGGACATGTTCTCGGACACCGGGATCCAACTGCAGCCCATCTTTGCCCAGTGGATTCAGTCGCTGCACACTTCGGCCATTGCCAGCACCGCTCCCTATGTGGGCGCCTCGGTTAGCCCCATCTTTGGTGGCGACGTGGTGGCTGTGGGTGGCAAGGTGTCCATGATGCCCATGGTGCTGGGCACGGCGGACTTCATGGTGCACCACATCCACGCCATGACCATCCACATTACGGTGCTGATCCTGCTCAAGGGGGTGTTGTTTGCCCGCTCCTCTCGCCTGATCCCGGACAAAGGCAAGCTGGGCTTCCGCTTCCCCTGCGATGGCCCGGGCCGCGGCGGCACCTGCCAGGTCTCCGGCTGGGATCACGTGTTCCTGGGGCTGTTCTGGATGTACAACTGCATCTCCATCGTGATCTTCCACTTCAGCTGGAAGATGCAGAGCGACATCTGGGGCACCGTCAACGCCGATGGCACGATTGAGCACATCACCGGCGGCAACTTTGCGGCCAGCGCCGTCAACATCAACGGCTGGTTGCGGGACTTCCTGTGGGCGCAATCGGTGCAGGTGATCAACTCCTACGGCTCGGCGCTGTCGGCCTATGGGCTGCTCTTCTTGGGCGCTCACTTCGTCTGGGCCTTCAGCCTGATGTTCTTGTTCAGCGGTCGCGGCTACTGGCAGGAGCTCATTGAGTCGATCGTTTGGGCCCACAACAAGCTAAAAGTCGCTCCGGCCATTCAACCCCGCGCTCTGAGCATCATTCAGGGTCGGGCGGTCGGTGTGGCCCACTACCTGTTGGGAGGGATCGTCACCACCTGGGCGTTCTTCCTGGCACGGTTCGGCGCACTCGGCTAAGGCAAGGAGGAAGAGAGAATCATGACAACTGCAACTCGTTTTCCCCAATTCAGCCAAGACCTGGCCAGCGATCCCACCACGCGTCGGCTGTGGTATGGCATTGCCACCGCCCACGACTTCGAGACCCACGATGGCATGACGGAGGAGCGGCTTTACCAAAAGCTGTTCGCCACCCACTTTGGCCATCTGGCAATCATCTTCCTGTGGGCCTCCGGCAACGTCTTCCACATCGCCTGGCAAGGCAACTATGAGCAATGGGTAGCCAACCCCACGGGTGTCACCCCCATCGCCCACGCCATCTGGGATCCCCACTTTGGCAAGGCAGCGGTGGAAGCCTTTACCCAACCGGGGGGCGGCGGCCCCGTCAACGCGGCCTACTCTGGCCTGTACTACTGGTTCAACACCATTGGCCTGCGCACCAACGGCGATCTCTACGCCGGTGCCATTGGCCTGTTGTTGTTGGCGGCGGTGTTTCTGTTTGCCGGCTGGCTGCACCTGCAGCCCCGCTTCCGGCCTAGCCTGAGCTGGTTCAAGAACGCTGAAGCCCGTCTCAACCACCACCTGGCCGGCTTGTTTGGGGTCAGTTCCCTGGCTTGGACTGGTCACCTGGTACACGTCGCCATCCCCGAGTCCCGCGGGCAGCACGTAGGCTGGGACAACTTCCTTACCACTCTGCCCCACCCGGCAGGTCTGAAGCCCTTCTTTACCCTCAACTGGGGGGTGTATGCCCAGAACCCGGACACGGCCAACCATGTCTGGGGCACGGCAGAAGGGGCGGGCACGGCCATCCTCACTTTCTTGGGTGGCTTTAACCCCAACACCCAGTCCCTGTGGCTGACGGACATGGCCCACCACCACCTGGCCATCGCGGTGATCTTCATCGTGGCCGGCCACATGTACCGCACCAACTGGGGCATTGGCCATAGCATCCGGGAGATCCTTGGCGCCCACAACCCCCCCAAGGGCACTCCCTTCGGGGGCCTGCTGGGAGAAGGCCACAAAGGTCTCTACGACACGGTCAACAACTCCCTGCACTTCCAGTTGGCTCTGGCCTTGGCCTGTCTGGGGGTGGTGACCTCGCTGGTGGCGCAGCACATGTACGCCCTTAACCCCTACGTGTTCATGTCCATGGATCACACCACGGAGGCGGCTCTCTACACCCATCACCAGTACATTGCTGGCTTCTTGATGGTGGGGGCGTTTGCCCACGGGGCCATCTTCCTGGTGCGGGACTACGATCCTGAGGCCAACAAGAACAACGTGCTGGCGCGGGTGCTGGATCACAAGGAAGCGATTATCTCCCACCTCAGCTGGGTATCGCTGTTCCTGGGCTTCCACACCCTGGGGCTGTACGTCCACAACGACGTCATGCAGGCCTTTGGCACGCCGGAGAAGCAGATCTTGATCGAGCCGGTGTTTGCTCAGTTCATCCAGGCCTCTCACGGCAAGATGATCTACGGCATGGATGTGTTGTTGTCCAACCCCGACAGCCTTGCTTCTACCGCTTGGCCCAACTACGGCAACGTGTGGCTGCCGGGCTGGCTGCAGGCCATCAACGATCCCAATGGATCCCTGTTCCTGCCCATTGGCCCGGGTGACTTCCTGGTGCACCACGCCATTGCGCTGGGCTTGCACACCACCACCTTGATCTTGGTCAAGGGGGCGTTGGATGCCCGCGGCTCTAAGCTGATGCCGGACAAGAAGGACTTTGGCTACAGCTTCCCCTGCGACGGCCCGGGTCGAGGCGGCACCTGCGACATCTCCGCCTGGGATGCCTTCTACCTGGCCATGTTCTGGATGCTGAACACCATCGGCTGGGTTACCTTCTACTGGCACTGGAAGCAGCTTGGGGTTTGGAGCGGCAACACTGCCCAGTTCAACGAGAACTCCACCTACCTGATGGGCTGGCTGCGGGATTACCTCTGGGCCAACTCCGCCCAGTTGATCAACGGCTACAACCCCTACGGGATGAATAACCTGGCGGTTTGGGCCTGGATGTTCCTGTTCGGCCACCTGGTGTGGGCAACTGGGTTCATGTTCTTGATCTCCTGGCGCGGCTACTGGCAAGAGCTGATCGAGACCTTGGTGTGGGCGCATGAGCGCACTCCCTTGGCCAAGCTGATCCGCTGGAAAGACAAGCCGGTGGCCATGTCGATTGTCCAAGGTCGTCTGGTGGGTCTGGCCCACTTCACGGTGGGTTACGTGTTGACCTACGCGGCCTTTGTTATCGCCTCGACAGCCTCTCAGTCGGGGTAGCCAGCCCATAACCTGCTGAATAGGGATCCCTTGGCTTGTCCGGGGATCCCTTTTTTGTGAGTTGGTAGAGTGGTGATATGAAGTTTAGGGTCTGATGAGTTTGGTCGATGACTCTAGCCGCCCGATTGGATCCCTATATCAGGCGATATACCTTTGAGGAGTTTCATCGACTGATTGAGTCTGGACAGATTGAAGAGCCCAATCAGTTGGAGCTGATTGACGGGCTCCTGGTTCAAAAGATGACGAAAGGGGAGAGGCACGCCGCCTACTGTAGCCGCCTGTACCGACTGTTGGTGGGCCTTGTGCAGGAGCAAGCTATTGTGCGCACCCAGGATCCGGTGCAACTGCCCCCCAATCACGAGCCAGAGCCCGACTTTGCCATTGTGCGCTTTCAGCAGGATGAGTACCGCTCTCGGCATCCTCAGCCCGAAGACATCTATCTCATCATCGAAGTGGCTGATTCTTCCCTTACCTATGATCGGGAAGTCAAACTCGGACTCTACGCCAAAGCTGGGATCCCCAACTACTGGATCTTGAACTTGCAAGAGAACTGCCTAGAGACGTACAGCTTGCCAATAGAGTCGGGAGTTTACCAAAAAAGAGAGGCTTACACCCCCAAGGAGAAAGTTGGGATCCCTGGGATCCTGGCTGGAGAGTTGAGTCTGGATCAGCTAGAAATCGCAGGAGCCCCGCACTGTACCCGTAGGGTCAGTGTCGGG
>NZ_JANSIH010000033.1:0-1404 GCF_047462075.1 Synechococcus sp. R55.2 | reverse complement strand
CCGGATTTCGCCCCCATCACCCCACCGCTCAACCCGACCTTCCGGATCCGCCTAGTCTGTTGCCAACTGGGGAGTTTAATCTTTTGCTGTCCGCCCCGCCAAACCCTGCTGTGATTCCCCCAGTGGGATCCGCCTTTGTAACTATCACCTTGGCCGGCTTACGTGCTCCAGGAGTGATCAGGAGCGTAGAGGTTCAGTTTTTTAACATCAGTCGCGGCACGGATATTACCAGCATCTTTTTGCCGACGGCAATTGAGCAGTTTAGAAATACGCTGATAGGCAGAGGCAATAGCTACGACGACCGAATCAACGGGATCACGCTTACCAACGGCTTCACCTTCCCGGCGGATCTAGCCGCCTACAACACCAACGTTGCTGCGGGAGAAAGGGTTTTGGTGATCGTGGTCATTCGAGATTCATTTGGTCAAGCTCCGAGGCTGGAAGCGAGCGACCAAGCCCCCTAAGCTGGAGCTGAGTAAGGCTGTTTGGATTTGTGCCACGAGAGAGTTGAATGGCAGGAGGATGAGGGAATGAAAACGGGAAAAGTAGCTGGGGTTTTGGCTTGCTTGTGCTTGGGCTTGCTAACAGCTTGTCAACAAACTAAAGAGGGGAATCCAATCAGCTCGCTGCCAGGGCCAATCATCCCTGTGCAAAACCCGAATACAGAACCCGGAGGAACGGGGGTAGGGCTGCCATCCACTCCTCCGATTGGATCTGTTCCCCCAGGTCAACCCAGCCCTCTTGTGTCCCCTCCTGTGTCGGCGCCGACGATCCCGCCCCTGCCCACTCCCAATCCCTCTCCCAGCATCGTTGGCCTGCCTCCGGCCCCCTTGGCTGCTCCAACCTTTACCAAGAGCTTTAGTCCCAGCATAACTTCGGTAGGTGTTCCTGTTACTTTGAGTTTTTCGATCACCAACAACTCCGGCATCCAACTGACCGGCCTCAGCTTTGCGGAAATTCTGCCGGCAGGGCTATCCGTTGCTGCCGCTCCTGGCCTCAACAATACCTGTGGGGGAACTGAAAGCGCCCCTCCAAATGGAAGCTTTATTTCTCTGACCGGCGGCCAGCTCAGTCCCAACTCAAGCTGCCTGATAAGCGTTCAGGTGGTTGCCGCAAACGTGGGTACCTACACGAACCCTGCCACAACGCTTACCAGCAACCAGGCCCCTGCCGCTCTAAGCGCACCCGTCAGCCTAACTGTGAACCCAGTTCTTCCACCAACCTTTACCAAGGAGTTTAGCCCTAACCAAGCAACACCGGGTGGCAGTGTGGCTGTCATCTTTACGATCACCAACAACGCTGCTGTACCTCTATCAGGGCTCAGCTTCATAGATTCTTTGCCGGGCGGGCTGCGAATTACCCTACAAAATGCTGTTACCTTGAACACTTGTGGCGGCACACACA
>NZ_JANSIH010000032.1:0-1404 GCF_047462075.1 Synechococcus sp. R55.2 | reverse complement strand
TGACTGGCGGTTGGTTATCGGCGGTCGCTTCCCTTCGGGGAAGTGGAATTAATGGAAACCACCTCTGCTTTTGTCAACACTTTCTCTTTTTGGCCAGGTCGCTTCCCTTCGGGGAAGTGGAATTAATGGAAACGTCGTGGTGATCGCTCCTGCCATCCGCAGCGTCGGCTGTCGCTTCCCTTCGGGGAAGTGGAATTAATGGAAACACCATCAATATCACGCGGATATCACGCAGCTTGCCAGTCGCTTCCCTTCGGGGAAGTGGAATTAATGGAAACTCCAACTCAGGAGGGCAGTTTTCGATAGAGATCTCAATGTCGCTTCCCTTCGGGGAAGTGGAATTAATGGAAACACCCGACCATCCCACTCTCGTTGAGCTATACACCTCGTCGCTTCCCTTCGGGGAAGTGGAATTAATGGAAACCCTACCGAAAGGCGGTGGATTGGACGTTGTTGACTGGTCGCTTCCCTTCGGGGAAGTGGAATTAATGGAAACTATCGCCTCTATTTTGGCCCAGAAGACGTCTTATCGAGTCGCTTCCCTTCGGGGAAGTGGAATTAATGGAAACTTGCCAGCGTTCTTTGCCCTCAGTCCTGTACACAGTCGTCGCTTCCCTTCGGGGAAGTGGAATTAATGGAAACGATTCAGACTACCCTTTCACAGCTCAGCGTAATCGACGGTCGCTTCCCTTCGGGGAAGTGGAATTAATGGAAACTTTGTCGAGTTTCGCCGGCAAAGTGCACGCAGTTTGCTAGGTCGCTTCCCTTCGGGGAAGTGGAATTAATGGAAACGTTGTATCTGCTTGACGGATCCCTCCCACCCTGGGGCAGTCGCTTCCCTTCGGGGAAGTGGAATTAATGGAAACCATCCTTAATTGTCTTATAAGCCTCCCAAGTAATCGTGTCGCTTCCCTTCGGGGAAGTGGAATTAATGGAAACCTATAAAGTATGGGAACATTTCCTCATAAATCCTGTGTCGCTTCCCTTCGGGGAAGTGGAATTAATGGAAACATCGTGCTGCAGCCCGCTTGAACGCTTGCTGTTCTGGTCGCTTCCCTTCGGGGAAGTGGAATTAATGGAAACTGTTCGTCACCCTTCGTCACTCCCTCATCCCAGCTAGTCGCTTCCCTTCGGGGAAGTGGAATTAATGGAAACTGGAAGTGATCTGCCTTTGAAACCTGGAGCCCCTGGTCGCTTCCCTTCGGGGAAGTGGAATTAATGGAAACGTCAGCGATGGAGACATTCCAACGCTCTTTTATGGCTTGTCGCTTCCCTTCGGGGAAGTGGAATTAATGGAAACTTTGTTGTTCTCCTTGGCCTTAAAGAGCTAGGGATCAAGGTCGCTTCCCTTCGGGGAAGTGGAATTAATGGAAACATTGGATATACAGTATGACTATATAGTAA
>NZ_JANSIH010000031.1:0-36965 GCF_047462075.1 Synechococcus sp. R55.2 | reverse complement strand
CCCCCCCCCCCCCCCGCCCCCCCCCCCCGCCCCCCCCCCCCCCGCCCCGCCCCCCGCGAGGCTTTGGCGGCTGGTGGGCAGAGCAAAGGCAGCAGAGCTGGGAGATTCCGGCTGAGCAAGAGCAGGGACAGCCCAGAGCAGGCTCAACAGTAGGCCACAGGGGGCAGAACAGGCAAGGTTCAACTGGGATCCCGCCGAGCCCGTCTGCTGTTGAGGAAGTTGAAGCGGATCCCTGGCTCCATTTTGCATCGCCATCGTGCGGTCATTCTCAACATCACCCCTAGCAGTATCGCAAAATGAAGGACAAAGATAAGACGGTTTTCCGCAGGCTCGCTGGCTGCCCTGTTCGGGCCAGTGGAAGCGAGTCCTCGCATTTGCCCCTGCAACGATGAGGCCGACCTGCGTCTGCCAGGAGCTCCGAGCACGGGCGGGACTCCTCTACACTCAGCAGAGACGCTTGGATTGAGACCGAGTCGATTTAGATTTAGACTCAGTTTAGAATGGTGGGGCCATCTGTCCGTGATGGCGGGGGTGGGTGTTGTGGGCGATGAAAGGGGGCAAGGTGGCAGACTCTCAGAGCACGCCCAAGCAAGGGGAGACCTCTTCCGGTCGGGATCGGGCCTCGCGGCCGAAAAAAAGTAAGCCAAGCCCTTCTGCCCAGTCCGGGGATTTGGGAACCTCAGAAGCAAGAGCGCGGCCAAAACAGGCCGATAGCACTCCGCGCCGTGCGGAGCAGCAGGAGATTTTACAAGATCACCCTTCTGGCTTGAACCCGCCCAAAAATCTCTCTATACTGCAGGGAACTTTATCATTTGCTCCCGCTTCTTCATCTCTCCTTCAATCTATGTGTGCTCCCTCTTCAGGTGACTCGGATCCCATCCTTTCAGAGACTCATGCGGGCTGTTCAGCATCCGAACCGGATCCCAGCACGGAGCGCCATTTGGCCCTGAGGCAGCAACAGCCCTTGGAGAGCCGTCTGCTCAAAGCCGAAGCCGAGCTCCAAGAGCGGCGAGTTCTTCAGGAACAACTGCAGGCTTTGCACCAGAAGGTGGCCGAACAAGAGAAGGCGCTGCAGGAGCGGGAGCATCTCTTGCAACAGTTGCAGCAGACTTTGGCGGCTCAGAAAGTCCAGATCTCGGATCAGGAAGCTCAGCTTGCTGCTCGGCAACGCTTAAATGAACGGCAGCGGCAGGATATCGAGGCCCTGCAGGAGCAGATTGAGCAGCTACGCTTGGCCCACGCTCAGGAGCGCCGTCAATGGGAACAGCGCCAGCAGGAGCTGCAGGCCTCTCTGCTGGAAGCCCAGGATGTGGCGGAAAAGCGGGTGGAAATGCTGCAACGCTTTAAGGCAGAGCTTTCTCTGGCCCGCACTCAAATTGCCGAAACTCAAGCGGAGCTGAGCAGCCTGCGAGCTTTGTACAGCGACCAACAGGCAGCCTGGCAGGAGCAACGGGAACACCTCGAGGCCCGTTTGGCGGGCTATGCCGAGACGGAAGCCGAGGCCGAGCAGCGCTGGCGGGAACAACGGCAAGAGCTAGAAGCAGCCCTGGCCGAAGCCCAAGCTCAATTGGCGGCTTTGCAAGCTCAGCAGGAGCATCTGCGCCAGGGATCCCGGGAGCAGCAGCAGCTTCAACAGCAGTGGCAGGCCCAGGCCGAAGCGCTGCAAGTGGCCCTCTCTCAAGCCCAGGCGGAAGTTACCCGTTGGCAGCAAGAGCACCGCCATCTGCAGGAACAGTACGCCCAAGCCCAGCAGCATCTCTCCGCCATGGAGCGGCAGTTGCAGGCTGCCTTGGAGCAGTTGGCCGCCCAACCCGACTGGCAGCCACAGTTGCGCTCTGCGCAGGCAACCATTCTCCATCTGCAAGAAGAAATTGCAACCTTGTCCACGCAACTGGAGAAGCAAGCAGAGCAGATCAAAGCCCTGCAAGGGGAGCGTGCTGCCCTGTGGGAAGAAAACCGCTCTCTCCGAGAAAAATACGAGCAGCAGCAGATGCATGTGCTGAGCTTGAAGGCGGCTTTGGAACGCAAAGGCTTGGATGTCCCACCTCGGGCCGATACCTCCAGCGCCCTCACGCGAACAGAGTCCCTTGGCCAGGCTCTGTCTCCAACCCCTGCTGCCAAGCCTACAATTCAGCCCCTGGCCCAACCTCTACCGTCTCGGGCCAGCAAGCGGGCGGTCGATCTGCCGAGGTTTCTGCCCCGTCCGTGAGGGATCCCGTGTTGCAGCCTGTTCCTCCCCGCTGGCTGGAAGTGTGGGTGGATCATCCCCATTTGGGGGGTTGCTTTACCTATCGTGTGCCAGAGGGATCCGCGCCAGAAGCGGGCGACCTGCTCAGCGTACCCTTTGGTCAGCAAATGGCGGGGGCAGTGGCCTTGGGTTGGCGCTCCGAGCTGCCGGCAGGGGTGGATCCGCAGTCGGTGCGGGAGATCGAGGCGGTGGTGGCCAAAGGGATCCTGCCCAAAGAATTCTGGCCCCTGCTGCAGCGGGTGGCCGACTATTACCTCACCCCTCTGGCCCAGGTGGTGCGCACGGTATTGCCCCCCGGCTTGCTCAGCCGTTCTCAGCGGCGTGTCCGCTTGCTCAGGCTCCCTGCCGAAGGGGAGGAATGTTCGCCGGCTGCCCAAACCCAGCTGCAGCTGCTTCAGGCCAAAGGGGGAGAGCTGTCTTGGCGCTATGTGCAACAGCAGGTGCCCACTGCCGCCCTCGCCCTGCGGGAACTGCAGCGACGGGGTTGGGTGGAGAGCTTTTGGCAGGAGCAACAGGGGGGCAGGGTGAAAACCCAGCTGGCCGCCAGTCTGGCCGACGACTCCCCAGAGGGGCTGAGCCTCCCTCAGCAGAAGGCGCTGCAGATCCTCAAGCAGAAGGGGGGAGAGCTGCTGCTCGCCGAGTGGGAGCGCCTGGCAGGAGTGAGCCGAGCGGTTCTGCAGGGGTTGGCCCGCAAAGGCCGTGTCCACCTCTACGAGCGCCCACTGCTGCGGCTGGGAGATGCCAGCCTGCCGGGGTGGCGGGATCCGCCCAGGCCCTTGACGGCCGCCCAGGCCCAGGCGGTAGAGGCGATCCGGCAAGCTTTGGGCCGGTTCCAGCGGTTTTTGCTGCACGGGGTCACCGGTTCTGGGAAAACGGAAGTGTACCTGCAGGTGATCGCCCAGGTGCTGCAGCAAGGACGGTCGGCGCTGGTGCTGGTGCCCGAGATCGGCCTTACCCCGCAACTGATGGATCGGTTTCGGGCGCGGCTGGGATCCCAGGTGTGGGCCTACCACAGCGGCCTCTCGGAAGGCGAGCGCTACGACACCTGGCGGCAGATGCTGTCCTCCACCCCCCAAGTGGTGATCGGCACCCGCTCGGCGGTGTTTGCCCCCTTGTCCAAGCTGGGCCTGATCGTCTTGGACGAAGAGCACGACGACAGCTTCAAGCAGGATCAGCCCCAGCCCTGCTACCACGCCCGTCAGGTGGCCGAGTGGCGGGCCGAGCTGGCCGGTTGTCCCCTGGTCCTGGGCAGTGCAACCCCAGCGGTGGAAACCTATGCCGCCCATCTGCAGGATCCGCAGCGGTGGATCCGGCTGGCCCTGCCGCAGCGCATCCCCCAAGCTGGGATCCCGGCCACCCTGCCCCAACTGGAGCTGGTGGACATGCGCCAGGAGCTCCAAGCCGGCAACCGCAGCATCCTCAGCCGCCGTCTACACCAGGCCCTGCAGCAGACGCTGGACAGAGGGGAACAGGCCATTCTCTTTGTCCCCCGCCGCGGCCACAGCACCTTCGTCTTGTGCCGTAGCTGCGGGTTTGTCCTCACCTGCGAGCATTGTGATGTTTCTCTCACCTTTCATCTGGCCCATCTCGGCGGGCAGGAACTGCGCTGCCACTACTGCGGCGCCCGCCAACCCCATCCGCAGCGCTGCCCCGCCTGTGGATCCCCCTACCTGAAGCACTTCGGCACCGGCACCCAAAAAGTGGTGGAAGTGCTGCACCAGCATTGGCCCCAGCTCTCGATTTTGCGCTACGACAGCGACGCCACCCGCCGCAAGGGATCCCATCGCGATTTGCTGGAGCAGTTTCGCAGCGGCAAGGCCCAGGTGCTGGTGGGCACGCAAATGCTCACCAAAGGGTTGGACATTCCCCAGGTGACCTTGGTGGGCGTGATGGCCGCCGATGGGCTGTTGCACCAAGCCGACTATCGCGCCGGCGAGCGCAGCTTTCAACTGCTCACCCAAGTGGCGGGGCGCTCGGGCCGGGGATCCCTGCCGGGACGGGCGATTGTCCAGACCTATCTGCCGGAGCACCCAATTTTGAGGGCGGTGCTGGCCCAAGATTACGAGGGCTTCTTGCGGGCAGAACTGCAACAACGGCGAGAGGGGGGCTATCCTCCCCACCGAGCTTTGATTTTGATCCGCTTGAGCAGCACCCGCCTGGAAGCCCTGGAGCGTTATTGCCATCGGGTGGCCGAACGCCTACAGGGGATCCCAGCAGAGGTGTTGGGGCCGGGGCCAGCTCAGGTGGAGCGGGTTGCCGGACGCTACCGCTGGCAGATCCTGCTGAAGCAACTGCCCGACCAAGATTGGGATCGCCCGAAGCTGGCTGCGCAGATCCAGGCCGCAATTGGCCATCCCCCCCAAGGGATCCGCGTCAGCCTGGATGTGGATCCCCTGCGGATTCTCTAGGAACAGTTGACCCGGCGCGCGGCAAGCCCGCCGATCCCGCGAGATCTTCCCGCGAGATCTTCCCGCGAGATCTTAAGGTAGTCTGGTTTCGGGGCCACCCGTATCCAACTCAACTCTGGCAAAGCATGGCTGAAAACCGGACTGGCGCGTTTATTGGTGGGCTGTTGCTGGGAACTGCTGTGGGCACCGCCATTGGCCTGCTCTTGGCTCCCCGCAGCGGACGGGAGACGCGGCGACTGCTGAAGAAATCGGCAGAGGCCCTGCCAGAGGTGGCAGAAGATGTGACCAGCAGTCTGCAATATCAATCGGAAAAGTTGTTCGACGCTGCCCAACGCAGTTTGGATGAGGCTCTGCTGCGGCTGCAGCAGGCAGTGGCGGTGGGCAAAGAAGCCATGTTGCAGAAGCGAAGGGAGCTGCTCCAAGCCCAGAACTCGCGTCCCTTTGGCGGGGAAGAAGCTGACCTAGAAGCTCGGGATGGGGAGGAGGCGGCGGGATGAACGACCCGGTCTTTTGGCTCGGCCTCTCGGTAGGCCTGGTAGCAGTGGGCATTTTGGCAGTGATCCTGACCCTACTACCTGCCGTCATTCAACTGGGTCGAGCTGCCCAGAGCGTGGAGCGCTTTTTCGACACGCTGCTGCGGGAATTGCCGCCCACGCTGGAGGCCCTGCGCCTGACCAGCCTGGAAGTGAGCGAGATTGCCGACAGCCTCGACGAAGGGGTGAAAGGGGCTGGGCAAGTGGTGAAGCAGGTCAACCGCTCCATCGAAGGAGCACGCACCCAAGCCCAGGGCGCCCAAGTCAATATCCGCAGCTTTTGGGCAGGGGTACGGGCAGCCTGGCAGACGCTGTCCGGCGAAGTGCCCCCCACCACTGGCGCGATTCACAACCCGCGGCTGCGCCCATCCGACCCATCCAACCGTTCTTTCTCCGCTGCTTCATCAACACTTCCCCTGGGAGGTGACCGCCCTTTTGCCGGCGGAGCCACACCAGAGGGATCCCAAGCCGCTGCCCAATCTTCCCGACCGGACATCGCCAATCCCTAGGCGTTCCTCAGGATCTTCTGAAAGACAGGCGTAGGAGGCTGGGGCTCTTGCCCGGGGGGAAGCTGGCCCCAAGTCGCATCGGGATCCCAGCGCAGTTGCAGGGTGTCGGCGAGGGAGAACCCCAGCTGCTGCAGGATCTTGAGGCTGAGAGCGGGAATGAGGGGGGAGAGCAGGACTGCCACCCAGCGCACACTTTCCAGAACGGCATAGAGGATCTGGGCCACCCGTTCGTTTTGCCCTTGCTTGTGCAGCGTCCAAGGAGCCTGCTCATCTAGGTATTTGTTGCTGGCCTGGGCCAAGCTGAGGGCCTTGCGGGCGGCAGAGCCGGGATCCATCCCCTCGTAGGCCGCGGCCACCAGAGGGGCAAGGGTCTCGGCCAAGGTTTTGAGAGGGTGGTCAGCCGGGATCCCAACTGCGGGAATGCGGTAGTCCGGTTGATATTTCTTGAGCATGGTGAGGGTGCGGTTGAGCAGATTGCCCAGATCGTTGGCCAGATCGGCGTTGAGCACGTCAATAAAGCGGCCCTCGCTAAAATCGCCATCCTTGCCCAGCTCGATTTCCGTCAGAAAGTAGTAGCGCACGGCATCGGCGCCGTATTGCTGCACCAGCTCAAAGGGATCCACCGTGTTCCCCAAGCTTTTGCTCATCTTGAGGCCATCCTTGGTGAGAAAGCCGTGGCCAAACACCTGCTTGGGCAGGGGCAGACCGGCCGACATGAGCATAGCCGGCCAGTAGATGGCATGAAAGCGGACAATATCCTTGCCCACCAGGTGGACATCCGCAGGCCAGTAGCGGCGTAGGGCATTTGCCAAGGTGGGCTCGTCGTCAGGATCCAAAGCAGCACTGATGTAGTTGATGAGGGCATCAAACCAAACATAAAGGGTTTGGCCGGGATCTGCCGGGAAGGGGATCCCCCAGGAGACACTAGGGCGAGAGATGGAAAAGTCCCGCAGGCCCTGCTTGACAAAGTTAATCACCTCATTGCGGCGGCTTTCTGGTTGGATAAACTCCGGCTGCTCGGCATAGAGGGCTTCCAGCTTTTCCTGGTAGCGGGAGAGGCGAAAAAAGTAGTTTTCTTCATCTTTCCACTCCACTTTCTTGGTGGGGTGCAGAGGGCAAAACCCACCTTCTAGCAGCTCCGCCTCGTCTTTAAACTCTTCGCAGGCAACGCAGTACCACCCCTGCTGCCGCCCAACGAAAATATCCCCCTGATCCCAAACCCGCTGAAAAAACTCCCGCACAATGGCTTTGTGGCGAGGGTTGGTGGTGCGGATAAAGCGGTCGTAGCGGATGTCTAGCAACTGCCAAAGCTGGGCAAACTGAGCCGCAATCTCGTCACAGTGCTGCTGAGGGGGAATGCCGCGCTCTTCGGCGGTGCGCTGGATCTTCTGGCCGTGCTCGTCAGTTCCCGTCACCATCAGCACATCCTTGCCCCGCAGGCGGTGGTAACGGGCAATGGCATCCGCCACCAGGGTGGTGTAGGCGCTGCCGATGTGGGGAGCGGCGTTGACGTAGTAGATGGGGGTGGTGATGACAAAGGTGGAATCCGGCATGAGCATCCGCAAGGCTTTCTCCCATGATAGAGGTTGCCGGAAAGTCCAAAAGGCTAAGCCAGAGCGTGGGTGGGGAGAGGCTCATTCGATGAAACTTCAGGTTAACCTTCCGGGGTGGAGCAGGGTAGCCTTGGGAGCAGGGATCCTGGGCGCCGGAGCGGCTCTGGCCCAGCCCTTGCCGGAAACCCGCATCCCCTGTGAGATCTTCATTGCCGGGGGTGGGCTGGGGGGGGTGGCGGCGGCCTATGACGCGCTGCAACTGGGCCGGCAGGTGTGCATGACGGAGATCACCGATTGGATCGGGGGGCAGGTGAGCGCCCAGGGAGTCTCCGCTTTGGACGAGCGACCCCTGCAGCGAGAAAATGACATCTTCCCCAAAGGCTACAGCGAGTTTCGCCGGCGGGTACGGGAAAAATACGGCGGGGATCCCAATCCGGGCAAATGCTGGGTGAGCGTGCTCTGCTTTTCCCCTCAGGTGGGCCACCAGGTGATTCGGGAGATGTTGGATCCCTATCTGCAGTCGGGGCAGTTGCGGCTGTTCACCGAGACGGTAGTGAAGGATTTGGAGATCAAAGACTCTCAGATCCGCAGTGTGCAGGCCATCCGCAACATCCCCAAACACGCCGGCGTCCAGCCAGAGAATCGAGGGGATCTCTCCAGCTACTTTCTCGATTTTTATCGTCTAGAACCCACCGAGGACTGGGACAAGGAGATCCTGCGCTTTGAGCCGCCGCCAGAACGCCAAGACAAAACCCTGCCCTGGGTGGTGATCGACGCTACTGAAACCGGCGAGCTGCTGCCCTTGGCGCGGGTGCCCTACCGCCTGGGAACTGATGGCCAAAGCCGCTGGGAACCCAGCTCCAAGCCCTACGTGGATCCCTACTGTACCCAGGGCTTCACCTACACCTTTGTCATGGAGCGCTTCCCCGTGCCGCAGGTGCCGGTCAAGCCGGAGTTCTACAACGATCCCCTGCACGGCCCCTACTACAGTTACGAACACCCTCGCTTCAACTTTGCGCTGATCTTCACCTACCGCCGCATCCGGGGGCAGGTGTTTGGCTTTGGGGAAGAGGCCATTCGGGTGGGGGATCAATCCATGCAGAACTGGACCTGGGGCAACGACTGGCGCATCACCGGGCCGGAGATGAACCTGATTCTCACCCACGAGCAACTGCAAGCCTCAGGCCAACTGGATCCCGGCGGCTGGATGGGGGGCTTGCGGGTGGAAGCCCTGCGGCGAGCTGAGCAGCATGCCAAGGGCTTTTTCTACTGGCTGGTGGCGGGAAGGACGGATTTTCTCCTGCAACAGGAGGATCCCAACTTTCAAAAAGACTTCTACTTGCGCTATGCCTACCTACGGGGGCCCAATACCCCCATGGGAACTGCCAGCGGCCTCTCCAAGTACCCTTATATCCGCGAGTCGCGGCGCATCATTGGTCGGCCCAGCCTCTCCTACCCAGAAGGATTTACCATCTACGAGTCGGACATCACCACGCGGGAATCGGAGTTGAATCGTGGTCGCCCCTTTATCTTCTACGACTCAGTGGGGGTGGGCCAGTACCCCATCGACTTTCACGATTGCCTGCTGCCGGATTTTTCGCTGCCTCCCAGCAACAATAAAGACTCGCAAGCGCCCAGCTACCCCTACCAGATTCCCCTGCGGGCTCTGATCCCCCAGCGCATTGACAATCTGCTAGCCGGCAACAAAAATATCGCCACCAGCCGCATTGCCAGTGCCTCCTACCGGGTGCATCCGGTGGAATGGGCCATTGGCACCGCCGCCGGCCACACGGCCCACTTTGCCCTAGAACGGGATCTGATCCCGGCAGAGATCGTGGAGGAGCCGCTTTTGGATTTGCGGCTGTTGCCAGCTCTCCAGGACCAAATCCAGAGCTTGGGCAACCCCATTCAATTTCCTGGCACCACCATCACTGCCACCGATTGGGCCCAATCCCGCTAGCCTAGAAAGGCAGGGTTGGGAGTTGACCGGTGGATCCCGTTGGGGTTGGACTTGTGGGCTGGGAGATGCTTCGCCCCTCTTTATGGGCCGCCACGGCTCTGTGGGGCTTAGGGCTAATGTGGGGGTTTTCGCCGCTGCATCAAAAGCTGCAGGAGAGCTGGGAAAAGCAATTGCTATGGGATCCCAGTGGAGCTTTGGCTTCCTTGCTGAGCACCCTTCCCTTTTTGCTGGCAGCAGGCTTGGTGGTAGCCCTGACGGAGATCTCCTTGGGCAAAAGCTGGGCCGTCTCCTGCGGCCTGATCGCCTGCGTCGGCGGAGGCCTCTATGAACTGGGCCGGCGGGACAATGCCAGGTAACTCAAGCGCTCCGTGTTGTTAACGCAACTACCCCCAGTCTCCTCCCCTAGGGAGCGGATAAGCAACGCCAAGTTAGAGCGGCTTCAAGCGATGACCCCCCTCCAAGAAGCAGCAGAAGCAGCGGCCAAGCTGCTGGTATTCCGGGACATCTGCACCCACCCCCTAGCCCTAGCCTGGCAGGAGCTAATCCAGCAGTTGATGAGTGGGGATCCCTTGCCTTGCTGGGCGGCCTACGGGCGCTGGTTTGAGCTTTTGGCCCGGCAGGGCCTGAGCTGGCGGGAGTGGCTGATCCGGGAGATCCGCTGGGCCGATAACCCCTTTGCCCGTGCAGCGCTGCAGCCCCAAGGGATCCCAGAGCCTCTTATGCAGGCTGCCCGCCACGACCTGCGCTGTCTGCAAACCCTAGCGGACAGTCAGGAGACCATTGCCGAGCAGATGCAGGCGTTGGGGTTGGGGATCCCCTGGCCGGATGAAAACAACAGCAGCTTCGGCTGGGATCCCCGCCCTTTTGCCGATTGGGGCCTGAGCCTGGAGGACTTGATTGCCCACTATCGCCGAGAAGGGGTGGGAATCTGTGCTCGCTACTGGGCCTTTCGCTGGGGGCCAGCAGGGCTAGAAGGGATCCCTGCTCCCGATCTGCCTGACTGGGAGGAGATTTACAGCTACGAACGGCAGAAACGGCAGTTGGCGGCCAACACCGAAGCGCTGCTGCGGGGAGATCCGGCCCTGCATGTGTTGCTCTACGGGGCGCGGGGCACCGGCAAGTCTTCTCTGGTGAAGGCGTTGTTGCGCCGCTACGGCCCGCAGGGGTTGCGCCTATTGGAGCTGCGACGAACTGACTTGGTTCAGTTGCCGGAGATTTTGGCAGAGCTGCGGGCGCAGGTGTTGCCTTTTATCTTGTTTGTGGATGATCTCTCCTTTGAGGCAGAGGAAACCGAGTTTAAGCAGCTCAAGGTGCTCCTGGAGGGAGATCTCGTCGCGCCGCCCCTCAACGTGCGTCTTTATGCCACCAGCAACCGCCGCCATCTCATCCGCGAGTTTTTCGGCGACCGACCCAATCCCCAAGATCAAGAAGTTCACGCCTGGGATACCGTACAGGAAAAGCTGTCGCTGCGGGATCGCTTCGGCCTCACCCTCACCTTCACTCCCTTCACCCAAGGCGATTACCTGGCAACCGTAGAACACCTGGCGCAGCGGCTAGGTTTCACCCAATCTTTGGATGTCCTGCGCCGCCAGGCCCTGATCTGGGCACAACAGCAAAACGGCTTTTCCGGTCGCACTGCCCGTCAGTTTTTGGATGCAGTTCGGGCAGGGCTGGTGAAGGACAGCGATGGACTATAGAAGCGATAGAAGCCATGGTCGCGTCAGCGTTGGGTAGCAACATCGATCCGGCCAATCTGGATCAGACGGAAGCAAGCCGAGGCTTGGCCCGCCTGGGGATCGATGTGGGGGGCACCTTTACCGATCTGGTGCTCCTGCGCGACGGCCAGATTCAGACGGCGAAGGTGCTGTCTACCCCCAGCCCTGAGGAGGGAGTCTTTGCGGCGCTGGACAAGCTGGGGGCGCTCCAAGGAGAGCTCCGGGTTGACCTGTTCTGCCATGGCATGACGGTGGCCACCAACGCGCTGCTGGAGCGCAAGGGATCCCCCACCCTGTTTTTGACCACGGCGGGCTTTCGGGATGTGCTGGCCATTGCCCGTCAAAACCGCCCCTCTCTGTATGACCTGACACAGCCCAAGCCGGAGCCAGTGGTGCCCCGCCACCATTGCCTGGAGGTGAAGGAGCGCTGCAGCGCGGGCGGAGTGTTGGAGCCGCTCACCGATGCCGAAATCCGGCGGGTGGTGCAGGAGGTGGGGGAACGGGTGCAGCGGGATGGGATCCGCGCTATTGGGGTGGGGTTTTTGTTTTCTTTTCTCTACCCGGAGCACGAACAGCGGCTGGGGACGGCCTTGCGGCAGGCTTTTCCCGATCTGCACCTTTCCCTGTCTTGCGAGGTGGCGCCGGAGTTCCGCGAATACGAGCGCTTCAGCACCACCGCCATCGATGCCTACCTCAGCCCGGCACTGGCGGGCTACCTGCACCGCTTGGCCCAAGGATGTCGGGAGCGAGGGATCCCCCAACCGTTGATCATGCAGTCTTCCGGCGGGGTGACCTCCATCCCTCAGGCGGCGGCCCATGCTTCGGTGGCTTTGCTCTCAGGGCCGGCAGGCGGGGTTTATGGGGCGGCCTATCTGGGTCGCCTGAGTGGCTACCCCCACTTGCTCAGCTTCGACATGGGGGGAACCAGCACGGATGTGGCCTTGATCCAAGATGGGATCCCCCAGGTTACTCCTGCAGCAGTGGTGTGCGGCTTGCCCGTGCAACAGCCCCAAATTGATATCCACACCGTCAGTGCCGGCGGCGGATCCCTGGCCCATTTGCTGCCCGGCGGTGGGCTTCAGGTGGGGCCAGAGAGTGCCGGATCCAACCCCGGGCCGGC
This sequence comes from Synechococcus sp. R55.2, assembly GCF_047462075.1. NCBI lineage: Bacteria > Bacillati > Cyanobacteriota > Cyanophyceae > Synechococcales > Synechococcaceae > Synechococcus > Synechococcus sp. R55.2. Next base: position 24,919 of record NZ_JANSIH010000031.1, on the reverse strand, counting down.
CTGCTACGGTCGGGGGGGAAGGGCTCCGACGGTTACCGATGCCAACCTCTGGCTGGGGTACCTGCCGGATGGCGGTCGGCTGGGCGACTCGGTGCAGCTACGGCAGGGGCTAGCGGAACAGGCTATTGCCACGCTGGCGGATCCCTTGGGCTTGAGCTTGCAGGAAACTGCCGTTGGCATTCGCACCTTGGCGAATGTCGCCATGTCGCGGGCCTTGCGGGTGATCAGCGTGGAGCGGGGTTTGGATCCCGCCGATTTTGCCCTGTTGGCCTTCGGCGGAGCCGGGCCCATGCATGCCTGTGCTTTGGCAGAAGAGCTGGGCATCCGCACGATCTTGATCCCGGCTGCCTGTGGGGTGCTCTCGGCGCTGGGAATGGCTTTGGCAGATCTGCGGCGAGACTATCGGCGGGCCATCCTCCAACCTCTGCGGCAGCTCACGTCCGCTTCAGGGGGATCCCTGCTGGCCCAATGGGCAGAACCCCTGATCCGCCAGGCCCAAGCCGATCTGCAGGATCCGGCGCTGCACTTCAGCTTGGACTTGCGCTATCGCGGCCAGTCTTTTGAGTTGGAGATCCCGGTGCAGTTGTCAGATCCGATTCCTCATCTGGAGCAACAGTTTCACCAGGCCCACCGACAACGCTATGGATGGCAGGATTTGGCCCAGCCGGTGGAGGTGATTCAGTTGCGTCTACAGGCGGTGCAGGCCCTACCCACCGTGCCTTTGACTGCACCCCACCCTTTGCCAGGGGATCCCCTCAAGGGTCGGCGAGAGGCATGGTTTGGGGGCAGGATGTGCTCGGTGCCGGTCTACGATCGGCAGCGCATGGATGTGGGGTTTCAACTGCGCGGGCCGGCAATTGTCGAGATGCCGGAGGCAACGGCGGTGATCGAAGCCGGTTGGACAGGTGTCATTGACGAAGTGGGAACCCTAATCTTGAGCTGTGTTCGCGATAGCGGGACAAAGTCCTGGTGAGTCCATCCGCAAGCAGAGCGTCATGGTCATTTCGATTCAAACTAGGATACTGTGCCCACACCCAAAACGTTGCTCGCGTCGGCGTTGCGGAGCAATAATGCAGGGGGCCAGAAGCTCACCCTAACCTGAAAGACCACAGCAGAGCTTGTTTTGAGAGGGAGAGGCAGGTGCTCCAGATCACCTTGACGAATACCTTCACGATTTTTGCGTCCAGATGGGGTGTTGCTTGTTTTCATTGGGCAGGGTCTAGATAGATGGACTGGCCTCTGCAGCCCTTGCCCTGACTGGATTTTCGCGATTTCCCTCAAGGGCGGACGATGGGACTCGAACCCACGAATGGAGGATCCACAATCCTCTGCCTTAACCGCTTGGCTACGCCCGCCGCGATTCCGGCTATCTAGCTTAGCATGGGAAAAACGGGACTGAACCACAGAGGTCGAAGCACCCCAAATGCTACCCAGAGCCGATTTGTTGCAAGGGGCAGAGTATCGAGAAACCTTGGCACGGGTCTTGGATTTGGGAGAGCAAGCCCTCAAGACCTGGCAAGTGGTCTGGAGCGACTTCCTTTCCCCACCCGAAATAGCGGAGGTGCAAGCTCGGCTGCGCAACTTGACCGAACTGCAAGTGTGGGCTTGGGGAGGGTACCCTCAAGCAGAGCGCCAGCGCTTGGCCCTAGCTCGCTCTGAGGTGGGCCTAGATGTCCGGGATCCCAAGCCCGACCAAGAAGGGATCCCATTGGCCGCCATTCAGATTCAGGGCAACTTTCTCTTCGACCCGGCTACCCACCGCGATTTTCTGGGAGCCCTTTTGGGAGCCGGCATCGCCCGCGAGAAAGTGGGAGACATCCTTGTGTTGGGAGACTCAGGCGCCCAGGCCATCGTTGTGCCCGAAATGGTGGACTACCTCGCCCTAAACCTGACGCAGGTGCGCACAGTGCCTGTCAAAGTAGGTCGGATCCCCCTGAGCCAGTTGAACATTCAGCCCCCCCGCGTCAAATCCATCACCAGCGTGGAAGCCTCTTTGCGCCTGGATGCGGTAGCCTCAGCCGGGTTTGGCATCTCCCGCAGCAAGATGGTGGAAGAAATCCAACGGGGGGAAGTGCGGGTCAATTGGAAGCCCATTACCCAAGCCAGCTACACCGTTGGCCCTCAGGATTGGATTGCCATTCGCGGTCGTGGTCGGCTGCAAATCGAAGAGGTAGCCGAAACGAAAAAAGGCCGCTTTCGAGTGCAAATGACGCGGTATCTCTAGGTTTTTCTTGCCTGAGTTTTGGGAGATCGTTATGCTCATTTTGGTTCAAACTAGGATACTGTGCCCACACCCGAAACGTTGGTCGCGTCAGTGTTGTAGAGCAATAATGCATAGGGCCAGAAGTCTTTTCAAGGACTCCGTCCCGCTGGCGCGATCAGTAGCTCAGGTGTCCACCCTAATTTGAAGCGACTGCAGCTTCAAGAAATGCTCTAGAAAAAAGAGAAAAAGGCCCAGGGATAAAGCAAATACTCCAAGTAAAACAACTTCCAGATCAGTTGATAATAGCCAACGATCGCATCTCGGCGGTTGAGATCCAGATGAACACCATAGCCCAAGAGGATCCCCAGCCCCAACACATGGCTCACCAACAGCCAGAGGCCGTTGCCCGCAAGGAGAAAAGAGATCCCCACCCCGATAAATCCCAGATAGCACAAGGCCAAAATGCTAATGCAAAACCTTGAGATCCGCCCTGGCCCAAAGCGCAGCGAGAAGGTGGCAATGGCAAACTGGCGATCCCCCTCCATGTCGGGAATATCTTTGAAAAGGGCGATCACCAGCCCAAAAATCGACATAAACCCCGTCAGCCAAACAATCGGGGCTGAAAGCTCGACCCTTCCCTGCATCACCTGCTGAAAATGGCTGTAAAGGCCCAAATTGACGATCAAGCCGCGCACGCTGTAGATGCAAGCCGAGGCCGCCAGCGGAAAACGCTTCAACCGCAAGGGGGGCAACGAATAGGCCGTGCCGATCCCATTGCTCAAAAGCACCGTCAGCAGCAGATAAGGGATCCCGGCCATGGCCAGTAGGACGGACGCCACCCCACAACCCACGACGATCCCCACCCCCTGTCGCCAACTCAGGGATCCAGCAGCTAAGGGCAAATGGGGCTTGTTGATGCGGTCGATTTCAACATCCGTCAGTTGATTCAAGCCGACGATGTAGACATTGGCCGCCAGACAGGCCGCCCAAGCCCAGACCAACTGGGGCAGCGCCGAGAGAACCGGTTGCAGGGATCCGGCAGCCACAAACCCCGCCAACAGGTAGAGGCCCACCACGCTGGCGCTGGTGCCGTAGACGGTGTGGGGTCGAGCAAAACGCCAGAGAACTTGTGGGCGCAACATCAAAAAAGCTAGGGAGAGTCTTCCAGGAGAGAAGCTAGGGCTGCCCAGCGGGGATCCACCTCCGGTGCGGGAGATTCCACCGCAATACCCGGACAGTCGGGACGGCAGGGCAACTGGCGGGGCATCTCCAAATGCAGGTGCTGGTACATCCAGTCTTCGACATCCAGCTCACCATTGGGGGGCAGGCTCTCCAGCAGATCTTCTTCGTCTTGCAATTCCAGCTCCAAGGGGAGAGGTTCGGGATCCCGAATCAAAATGATCTCCTCAACTTCCAGGTGCAGCCGGTGGTTGAACTGCTGTAGGCAGCGGTGGCAGGTGAGGGTGACAATGGTACGAGCTTCAGCACTCACCTCAAGAAAGTGGCCCCGATGGCTGACTTCCAGGGATCCCTCGACAGGGGTCAAGCTCTCAAAGCCCGAAAAAAACTGCCTGAACTGCAATTCTTGGGTTTGATCCGGCATCTGCCGCAGATCGGATAGACGAATTGGCCTTAACATTGCGCCCCCCTTCACGCGTTTTGGGTAGCAGGGATCCCTGTCGTCACCGTAGCCAGAGAGCCAAGTTGCTCGTCCAAACTTCTTAAGATGGGGAAGACACCCGACGAATGACCAGACGCCGGTCAGGCTCTTTGCCACGGCTAAAGGTTTCCAGATCGGCATAGGCAGGGTCATTCAAGAGAGTATGAATTTGCCGACGCTCGGCAGCCGAGAGATCGGGAAACTCGTATTCCCGGCCAGTGGCCCTCACCTTTTCCACAGCAGCGGCAACCAAAACCTTCAGCTCCTGCAAACGCCGCTGCCGATAGCCGTCCAAATCCAAAATGTAGGGCTGCTGCTGGTCTTCCGGCTGGTTCAGGTTGAGAAGGGTGTTGGCCAGGTACTGCAACGCATCCAGCACCACGGGGGAGCGATCCTCCTCTTGAGGGGAATCTCTGGAAGATGGAGAGGGCAAGGGGGGGGCTTTCGCCAACAGCAGCCGCTTCTGAGCTGGGGTCAAAGAGTCTGCCTCAATTTCCAGCACCTCCCCCACCACCCGCACCACCGCTGGGATCCCCATAGCCGCCAGCACCTGCTGTAACCACTGCCTGGCTCGCTCTTGATTGGCCGCAAAGGTGGACTTGTTTGGCGAAGGGGCAACGGTTCCCTCAGATTTCTTAGCAGCAGATCCCGTAGAAGACTTAGGACGGCTCATCCTGGGCAGCTTCCAACTTTGAAGAGGTATCAACACTCCACCACAAGTCCACCCCAACAGCGAGGATCCCCTAGGGCTCAAAGGGCAAGGATTCCCGTCCCTCCTTGGCTGCTCTGGGCTTGGTCGATTTCTCCACTTCCTTGGCCTCCACCGTTATCGTCTGGGCAGCCCGACGACGCTCCTCTTCCACCAATTGCTGCAAGTTCTCCGGCAACGGCTCCCGCGAGAGCAGGAAAGTCTGCACCGTTTGGAAGATATTAGAGACAAGGATGTAGAGCAAAACCCCTGCCGGCAGAGGGAAGAACAGGAACATCGCCGAGAACAGCACAGGGGTGATCCGAGCCATGGAACTTTGGCTGGGATCCTCTTTGCCGGTATCCTGTCCGGCATTGGTTAGGTACTGGTTCAGGTAAATGGACACCCCAAAGATGACGATCATGGCGATGATATCCCAGTGGATGGTGCCATCTTCGTCGAAGGCCCCCACACGGCCCAACTTGTCGATGAACAGAAAGCCGGTGTCAGAGGCCAAACCGGGAATGGACACCTGCACGGTCACATCCCCCGGCTGCAGAGCCAGCAAGGTGCCATCCGGCTTGATCTGGGCACGATCTTCCCCTTTGGTGATCTTCCAGGTGGGCTGTAACAGATTGGGATCCCCACCCGCTTCGGCCACCAATTGCTCAAAAGGCTTGCCCCCCGGCCCTTGAAGCAGAAATTGCACCTCCTCCCCAACGGCAACTTTGGTGCCTTTGGGTTCCACCAGCACCACCGGCTTGTGAAGAGAGTCGGTGACAAAAATGTTCTTGCTGGGGCTGACGTAGGGGGCGGGCACCACCTCAGCCGCCATTTCCGCCGGCAGGATCTGCAAGTTGACATCGTAGGTCACCGCTGCAAAGGGGGAGCCCCGCAGGGTGGCAAACAGGGCAAACAGCACTGGCATTTGAATGAGCAGTGGCAGGCAGCCCCCCAAGGGATTGGCCCCCAGCTCGCTGTAAAGCTTGGCCTGGGCTTCCCGAAGCTTCTGCGGGTCGTCTCGGTATTTCTCCTGGAGTTCTCGCATCCGCCGCTGCATCACCGGGCTGATCACCTTCATGCGCCGCATGTTGCGGATGGATCCCACATTGAGCGGGTAGAGGGCAAAGCGGATCACCAACGTCAGGAAGATAATGGCCAGTCCATAGCTGGGCACGATCCCATAGAAAAAATCCAGGATCGGCAGCATGACGTTGTTGGAGAGAAATCCGACTCCGAAGTCCATGAGGGGCGCTGGCAAATGTCCGTAACCATTGTAATGGCTTCCGTTCGGTTGACGAGGGCGTTTTCAGGGTTTGTCCCCTGGATCCGTCAGATAGACCTGAGAAAGGCGAGCAATTGAGCAAAATCAAGCCCGCTCCACTGAACAGGGATCCCAAGGCCCAACAAGAACCCCCCGCCGGCAGTTGCCTAGCAGTCCTTTCTTCCCCTATGATGAGAAACGCTTGATCCTCGGTAGCTCAGCGGTAGAGCGGTCGGCTGTTAACCGATTGGTCGCAAGTTCGAATCTTGCCCGGGGAGTATGTCTGAGCCAATCAAGGAAGCCGGATCCGGAACCCTATCCTTCCAGGCGGCTCTGGGCCTGCTGAGGGAAAGGGGGAGAGAAAACCCAGTCTCCCATCTCGTCGAGGAAGATGCGACGCTAAGCCAGACGTGGAGAAAATAATGTGAAGCAATGTGAAGGCGGCTAAGGGTTTCGTCCCGCCTGTTCCCGGCAAGTGTCAAGAGTCTCTGTCCTTTGGGGCAAGGAGTATGTCAGAATACCCTCTGGCTGTCTATTCCCAATCCGAGGGTGCTTGCTGTGATCGACCTGTCGCGGATCCCTGCCCAACCCAAGCCCGGCCTGCTCAACATCTTGATTGAGATTCCCGGCGGCAGCAAAAACAAGTATGAGTTCGACAAAGACATGGCAGCGATGGCGCTGGATCGGGTGCTCTATTCCTCGGTGCAGTACCCTTACGACTACGGCTTTGTGCCCAATACGCTGGCCGGGGATGGGGATCCCTTGGATGGCTTGGTGATCATGGATCAGCCCACTTTCCCAGGGTGTGTGGTCACGGTGCGACCCTTGGGCATGTTGCAGATGATCGATGGCGGGGATCCCGATGAGAAGCTGCTGTGTGTGCCTGCTAAGGATCCCCGCTATGCTTCGGTGACCAAGCTGGAAGACATCGCCCAGCACCGCCTGGATGAGATCGCGGAGTTTTTCGCCACCTACAAGCGCCTGGAAAAGAAAGAAACCCAGATCTTGGGCTGGAAAGGCTTGGCCGAAACCGAGGCGATTATTGCCAGCAGCATCGCAGCTTGCAAACAACCCAAATAGGTATTTTCAAGAGATACGAACAGAAAGAGCTTCCTGGCGATGTTGCAACAGTCGCTCCAGGGTGAGGGGCCCTTCGATGTGTTGCCAAGGCAAGGGATCCGCTGGATCCCAGTGGCTGTGCACGTAGTAGTCTAGGGGCGGCAGTTGCCCTTTAAGCTCTTTGAAAGCCCGCCGGTAGCTCCCCAAAGATTCGCCAAAGTCCCGCGCCAACTGCAAGACCTTTCCCACCCGCCGATCCCCTCGCGAGATGAGGGCCTGGATCACGGACCAGCTATAGCTTTCCGGGCGCAACTCCACCCCCAGGGGACGCAGATGTTTCTGGAAAAACTGCAGTTTTTTCTCGGCTTTGGGATCCACCCCGTGCCACTGAAAAGGGGTGTGGGCTTTGGGCACAAAGGTGCTGCAACCCAGCGTCAGGCGCAGGCCGGGAGCCGCTTTTTTGAGCTCTTGGAAAAGATCCACTGTGGCCTCCAAATCCGCCTGGGTTTCCGCCGGGATCCCCACCATGCCGTAGAACTTAATGCCCTTCAGACCTCCAGCCTGGGCGTGGGCTGCTGCTGCCAAGATTTCCGGGTTGCTTAACTTCTTGTTGATGATCTGGCGCAGTTGTTCTGAGCCACTTTCGATGGCCACCGTAATGGACTGGCTGCCCCGGCAGGAGAGCACCTGCGCAAGACGTGGAGTTACGGTAGCCGTGCGCACCGAGGCCAAACTGAGACGCACCTGCTCGAAGCGATCCTGGGCCAAGTGCTCCAGCAACTGCTCGAATTGCGGGTGTTGGGTTACCGAAGCCCCCAGCAACCCAATCCGCTGGGTAACCTGCAGCCCCCGCTCCACCGCCGGGATCAAATGCCCCTCCACATCCGCCACCCGGAAAGGCAGGGTGAGATAGCTGGCCAGGCAAAACCGACACATCTCCGGGCAACTGCGCACCACCTCCACCATGTAGATGCTCTCCCAAGCCGCTTTGGGGGTGACTACTGTGGAAACCGAGAGGGTGTTGCCGCGGAAGGTGTGTTTGCGAATGGAGCTAGGGATCCCGGCCACTTTGGGGAGCACCTTCTCCACCGGGCCGTCGGGCTCCCGGTATTGGGGTTCATACAAGCCGGGCACATAGATCCCTGGCACCTGCGCTAGCGCCTGCAATTTCTCAGCCCGGGATCCCTGGCGCACCTGCCGATAGATCTCAATCATCTTCTCCAGAAGACCTTCCCCATCCCCCAGCAAGATCAGGTCAAAAAACTCGGCAAAGGGCTCAGGGTTGGCTGTCAGTACCGGGCCGCCGCCAAAGACCAAGGGGTGGGCTTCTTCCCGCTCCTCAGATCTGGGAGGGATCCCGTGCCGTTCCAGCAGAGCCAGGATATGGACATAATCCAGCTCCCAGGATAGGGAAAAGCCGAACAGCTCCGGCTCCCGGGGCAGGGGTTCAGCCAGATCCGTAAAGAGGCGGGAGACGGCCACATCTCGGCGGCTGGCCAGCAGACTCCAGATGACTTGATAGCCCAGGCTGGTGATCCCCACTGCGTAGGTGTTGGGGAAGGCGTAGATTACCCGCACTGCGTCGGGGTCAGGCGTGGCCGGGGCAAAGAGCAACTGCTCCAGGGCAAACTCTGAACTAGCCAAGGGATCCCGCTGTGTTGGATTGAGGTTTGGGTTCTGGCTCGGAAGAGTTTTGATTTGCCTGCCGAACTTTTTTGGCTCCTGCATGCTAACAAAAGCTAGCATCTTTCACCAATGCAGATTGCCGGAACAGGGCAGTTCTGCCCAAGCAGGCAGGAAAACCCCACATGCGCCATTGCGGTCTCGGTGCAACCGCGATCCCCTGCAGCAAAACTCATTCCAAAGCCCAGACTTCCGGCAGAAGCCGCCCTCTACGAGCAAAGTGTACGGGCAAAGTGAGGGTAGAGCGTATATCATTACCCCTTCGGCTGGGCAATGTCGAACTCGGCGTCGTAGTCGAAGTCCTCGTCCTCGTCAGCCCAGTCTTCCTCCAGCCTATCGTCCCCCGCCAGCTCCTCTTCCTCCAGGCGGCGCTTTTCTTCGTATTCCTCATCCTCTAGGCCCAAAGCAGCCCGCTCTGCCCGCCGCTGGAAGCGCTCCAGTGCCGCCGGAGTGATGAAGGGATAGGGCAACCCTTGCGCTTGGGCCTCCTCCAGCGCTGCGCGGTAGCTCTCCACTTCCTTGATGTCGATTTTCCAACCGGTGAGGCGGGCTGCCAGGCGCACATTTTGCCCCTCTTTGCCAATGGCCAAACTGAGCTGGTCGCTGTTGACCAACACATGAGCTTGCTGGATTTCCGGATCCACTAGCCGCACCTCCACCACCTTGGCCGGGCTGAGGGCGTTGGCAATGTAGGTGGCAGGATCCGGCGACCAGCGGATGACATCGATTTTCTCGTTGCGCAGCTCTGCTACCACCGCCTGAATCCGGGATCCCCTCGCGCCAATACAGGCCCCCACTGGATCCACGTCCCGCTCCACCGTATCGACCGCAATCTTGGTACGTGGCCCCACATTTCGGGAAGGGGGGTTGGCCTCCCGCGCCACTGCCACAATCCGCACGATATCCTCTTCAATTTCTGGCACCTCGTTGGCAAACAGGTTCACCACCAAGCCAGCATCGGCCCGGGAAACCAAAAGCTGTGGCCCCCGCCGGGATCCCTCATAGACTTTCTTGAGATAGACCTTCATCACCGCGTTGGGAGTGTAGCGATCGCTGGCCAGCTGTTCCTTCTTGGGCAGTTCTGCTTCCACCTCAGGTTGTCCGAAACCGCTGGATACCGACATGATCACCGTCTGCCGCTCGGTGCGCAGCACCCGTGCCTGCAGTACGGTTTTTTCCAGATCGCGGAACTCTTCCTGAATCAGACGGCGCTGCTGATCCCGTAACTTTTGCGCCAGCACCTGCTTGGTTTGGATGGCCGCCATGCGGCCAAATTCCGCCTGTTGTGGGGTGACATCATCTGTGACTTCCCAGCCTACTTCGGCTTCTGGGTAATCCTGCTGCACATCGTACAGAGAGATCTCATGGTCGGGGTTTTGCACCTGCTCAACGATGGCTTTGGTGGCCAAAACGCGAAAGCCTCCTGCCTCCACATCCAACTCCACATCGAAATTGCGGAAGTGGTCTTCTGCAAAGACCACATCTCGCTGGATGGTTTTGCGGTAGCGTTCGTAGCCCTTGAGCAGCGCCTCTCGCAGAGCATCGGTGACCACATGGCGGGGCAAGTTGCGCTCCCGCGAGATCATCTCCACCATTTCCGCCAAACCCGGCAGAGGCACCATCGCCATAACCACTGTCCTCCTGCACAAACTTCGTGAAACTTGCTGTTGCTATTGCTCCCCAGCGGGAACTGAACCCGCATCTCTGATGCGAAGGGAGGGCCGCACCACCTGCGGTCAAACGCTCTCTCTATCTCCGGTCTCCTAGTCAGTTTCCGATGAGAGGGCAACCCGCTGCACCGAAGCGCGGGGCAACTGAACTCGCCGCCCCTTGAGGGATAAGGCAACCCTCTCCTCATCCCGACCCAGCAGGTGTCCTGACCAAACGGCTTTGCCCTTGTAGGGTGGATCCAAGGTCACCTCCACCGCGAATCCCTTGAAAACCACAAAGTCGCGATCGCTGGTGAGAAGGTTGCTGATGCCAGGGCTGGACACCTCCAACACATACTGGCCTGGGATCAGATCCACCCGATCCAGCTCGACTTCTAAGGCTTGGCTCATGGCTTCGCAATCGGCATGGCTGGTTTCTCGGTCGGGATCCAGTGGGCGGATATCCACCCGCAGAACTGGCGGATGCTGGTTGGTGTGGAAAACCATCTGCACCAACTGGTATCCCAGTTGAGCGGCCAAGGGACGGGCCAAGCTCTCCAACTGTGGAATAAGAGGGTGAACCATAACCAACTTGTCACCAACCGGGTGTTGCCGCCAGATCCAAACCCCTTTGAGCCGGAGCTGGCAAAGGGGACAGTAAGCCCCCTCAAAAAGCAAAGAAGTGGGTACCACCCACTCCCCGTTGCTATCGCGGAGCTCCTTGAGGCTCGCCCAGAATCAGTACAGACTTCGAGCGCATCCCCCCTACCTCCTAATTTAGAAGATCTCCTCCGGTTTTGTCATGGGGATCCCCAAAAGGCAACATCTATAATGTGGACAACTGCGGATTTGCCCAGATATCCAGCCGCGTTTTGTGGGGTTTCCTATGACTGTTGCCTTTTCCTACCCGATCTTCGGCCCCAGCATTCAGTGCCCCCACTGTCGGCAAACGATTGCGGCCCTCACCCTGACCGATACCTACCTCTGCCCTCGCCATGGTGCATTTGAGGCGGATGCTGAACAAGAGGAGCTGGTACACCTGCAATCCGGACGGCGCTGGCGCTTTTGGGAAGGTCGCTGGTTTCGTCAGCACACCCACGCCGATGGGATCCGTTTTGAGATTCATGAAGAATTGGATCGGCTGCGCATGCAAGGAATGCGAGCCACTCAGGTGATCGTGGCCGAGCGCTACCGCCAGCTGCTCACCCCTTATCTGGAGCAGGGATCCCACCGTCGTCCTGGCCCACCTCGCCTCTATGGCTTGCCCGTCAGCTTCAGCTCCCAAATCCCAGAGGATAGGGGTGGATCCCCTCAGCGCTGGCGGGTGATCAACTTTGAGCTGACCTACGAGATCGACCCGGCCATGCGGCAGCCGCAATCCCGTCTGCAACTGTGTGATTAGAAAGGCGAACAGGTAGAGAGCCATTGAAGAATCGGTGGCTGCTCAAGCCCCCTGGGATCCGCAGCTTCCTTCCGGGTCAGGGAGTGCTATGCCTTGATAGGTGTAGCCGATAAACTTGGGCTGGTCAGGCATATAAAACCGCTCCAGTTGCTCAAACCGAAACCCCGCTCCCTGGATCAACCGAGCCATATCTCGGTTTAGGTTGCAGCCATCTGCGATTACCTTTTGTATAGGGTTAAGACAATTTTGCCATCTTTGCACCTGGGGATCCTCGCTGAGGCCGTGTTCGAGAAAAAACAGCTTGCCCCCCGCTCGCAACACCCGCCGGATTTCCCCTAAAGCCTTGGCCACATTGGGAATGCTGCACAATGTCCAGGTGCTAACCACGCTATCAAAACTCTGGCTTGGAAAAGGCAGTTCCTGGGCATCCGCCACTTGCCAATCAACGGCGATGGGAGAAGAGGCAATGCGCCGACGAGCCAGGGATCCCATGCCGGGATTGGGATCTACCCCTGTGATCTTGCGAATGTGCTCTGGGTAGCAGGGTAGGTTGAGGCCGGTGCCAAAACCAATCTCCAGAACGGATCCCTGCACATGGGCCAGAAGCTGCCGCCGATAGCGCTCTATCCGTTCCCCCGAGAGGGCCAGATCCAACAGTTGCGGGAAGATCACTCGGCGATAGAGGTTCATGCAACCATTCCCAGATATTCAGGCATTCATCTTTGAGCAGCTTAAACCGTCTGGGCAGGTTGCGGTTGAGCGGTCACCTTCAGGGAGTGGAGGGCATAGCAGGCCAGCAACCAATTGAGCAGGCGGGCCACCACGCGAGCAGTTTGCCGTGTTGCGGATCCCACCGCCACCCCTCCCAGCGAAAGGCCAACCACAGGACGAGCGGCAAAGATGGCCTCACAGGTCTGCAACAGTTGCAACCAACTCACCCCCCCTGGCTCTGGGTGATGCACGGCGGGCGCCAAGGAAGGATCCAACACACTGCAGTCCACCACCAAAAACACCGGTTGATCCGGCAAAGAGGCCACCACCTGCTGGGGATCCCAGCCATCTTGGGCCCAGAATATTGGGCTGTGGTGGGCTTTCAGCCATGCGTAGGCCCGCGCACTGCCGCTGCGCAATCCCACATGGATCACCGGCAGCTTGTGCTGATAGAGCAACTCCACCCAGGCAGCACTGCCATAGCTCGTATCTTGATCCGGCTGGCTCATCTCCGGCGGCGGCATCAGATTGGCATGGGCGCTGCAATGCACCACGCTCAGGGTTGGGTGGTGTTTCCAAAGGGCACGAATGGCCCCCCAACTGGCGGCCAAGACCGAAGGCAACAGCACCGGCCATTGTTGTCGTCTCCAAGCTTGAGTCACCGCCGCCTCACACATGCCGTAGGGAGGCTCATCCACCAGCCCCGGCAACTGCGCCACCGCCAGCCTATCCACATCGATCCCCAGCCTCGGCTCGAAGGCACACAGCTCTGAACCGGCGTTGAGAATGGCCATTGGAGCCTGAGTGTCGTGGCCAAAGGCGGTGGGAATGAGAATGACCCTGGCATTGGATTGCGAGCTGGGATGGAGTGACCACTGAGCCATGGGCGCTATTCCTTTTCCAGAGAGCCGTAAGTCTCCGGCTTGTCTCTATGGTGGCCTACAGGGCGCCCAGGGATCCGTCTGAGGGCCAGCCAGTCTGCTACGAAAGATTACAGTTCCCAGGCGGAACTGGGGCCAAAAATCGAGTCAGTGGTAGATTCAAAGTGCTTCGCGCCGCAAACCGCGGTTTGGACAAGGCAAACCACCGCAAACCACAACGAGTTGAGAAAGGTAGACTATGGCTGTGATGGAAGGCGATCCTCGTCAGGGAGCAAAGCTGCCTCTATTTGGGGGATCCACCGGGGGGCTGTTGAGCTCAGCCGAAACCGAAGAAAAATACGTCATCACCTGGACGGGCAAGCCGGGGCAGGTGTTTGAAATGCCCACCGGCGGCGCTGCCGAAATGGTGGAAGGCAAAAACTTTCTCACCTTTGCCCGCAAAGAGCAGTGTTTGGCGCTGGGTGCCCAGTTGAGATCCGACTACAAGATCAACGACTACCAGATCTTCCGCATTCCCGCGGGGGGGGAGCCTGTGTTGGTGCATCCCAAAGACGGCGTCTTTCCCGAGAAGGTCAACGAAGGCCGCGAGCCCATCGGCAAAGTGGATCGCAACATCGGCAAAAACAAAGAGCCGATTACCTACAAGTTCACCGGCGGGAAACCCTGGGATTGAACTCCCCACAGCTTCGCTCCCTACTGGGTTTCAGGATCCCCTAGCAAGGTCGGGGGATCTTTTGCTTGCCTGTTTTCGACAAAAAAGCTCCAGCCCACCTTGAGCTGAAGCTACGCCCGGAAGCGCTGGGGATCTCCTATATGTAGCCAGGGATCCCAGGGGCCAACCTACTTGGCAATCGCCGCGAAGAACTCCTTGGATTTCACCGGGTCGGGATTCATGGTTTTCTGGCCGGGCTGCCAGTTGGCCGGGCAAACTTCGTCGGGGTGAGATTGCACGTATTGGATGGCTTGCAGGGTGCGCAAGGTTTCATCCACACTACGGCCAAAGGCCAGGTTGTTAATGGTGGCGTGCTGGATGATCCCTTCTTTGTCGATGATGAACAGGCCGCGCAGCGCCACACCCGCTTCCGGATCCAGAACATTGTAGGCAGCGCTGATCTCCTTTTTCAGGTCAGAGACCAGAGGATACCTCAGCTCACCCACCCCTCCAGCCTTGCGGTCGGTCTGGATCCAGGCCAGGTGAGAGTATTCGCTATCCACTGAAACACCCAGGATCTCGGTATCCAGCTTGGCAAAGTCGTCATAGCGGTCGCTGAAGGCCGTGATCTCCGTTGGGCAGACAAAGGTGAAGTCCAAGGGGTAGAAAAACAACACCACATACTTCTTACCCCTGTAGTCGGAGAGCTTCACCGTCTTGAATTCCATGTCATAGACGGCGGTGGCGGAAAAATCGGGAGCAGCTTGGCCAACCCGCAGACATCCTTCCTGAGACATCAATCCACGCTCCTTGCGGTAAAGTGCAAACGTAAACTAAACCTAACATACCATACTCATAATGAGTTTGTCTTAATCCGAGGGCTAGGGAGGGATCCCAACTGCTGGGATCCGGATAATCCCCATTTTTCCATGCTGATCGGTTCGGCTCTGCAAGGGATCCTGTTGTCATGAGAGTGGCGCTGGAGTTCCTCTATCACTTTTGTTGTGACCGCTGTCGGCGGTGGTGGAGCCAGGCCGATGTGGAGCCCCAACCTGGGGATCGCCTGTATTGCCCCTATTGCGGCCATCAAAATTGTGTGGAGCGCATCGATACCTTTCGCGACGCTGCGCGGGGCAGTTGCCTGACCCGTCCCCCCGATGCCCCTTCTCCAGAGCCGCGTCCGCCCTCTGAAAAACTCGGGGATCGGCCTCAGGAGAAGCGATCCCCAACCTAGTTATCTTGGGCAAGCCGAGTCCTCTTGCCAAGACACCTTCTACTGCCGCGTGGAAGCAAGCCGGTGGAGCCTGTCAACCATTCAACGCATCCGCCAGAGTTCCCCGTTGCGAAGATGACCACAGGTAGAGGTCAACCTCAGGCGAGGAAGAATCCACCAGATAGCGACAGAGGCGGCGCTCTTCCAGGATGGCGGTGGAGCAGCAGCAACTGTAAACTTCCAGATAGTCGTCCGGCTCCGCCTCAAAGATCGCCTGCTGGCCGGGAAAGAGGGTGCGCTCCCAGTGGCCGGGGATCGTGCGGATCACCTGAACCTGTCCGGAACGGTTGACAAAAGCGTATCTTTTCATTGCGTTTTTTTAATGGTGTTAAGAAAAACTTATTGCCCTTAAAATAGGCTACCATCCCTGATCCCCAAGCGGCAATAGTAAGCCGCCAAGACGGGGATCGCTCTTCCTGACTGGCTTTGGGAGATTTGTTCTCTCAGCTTATTGGGGTTGAGAGAATGGGATCCCGAGGAGAAGCCTGCCCTGGTAAACTGAGGGGAAGAGTCTGAAGATATCCTTAAGTTGGCCTTCACCATTCCGAGATCAGCAAGGGGGCACACCGTGGACAACAAGTTGGGGCTAGAGATCATCGAAGTCGTGGAGCAGGCTGCCATTGCCGCCGCCCGCTGGATGGGCAAAGGGGACAACAAGACCGCCGACCAGGTGGCTGTAGAGGCCATGCGGGAAAAACTCAACCAGATCCCTATGCGCGGTCGCATCGTCATCGGGGAAGGAACCCGCGATGAGGCCCCCATGCTCTACATCGGCGAAGAGGTGGGCATCTGTACCCGCCCGGATGCTGAGCAGTTCTGCCGCGTGGAAGAGCTGGTGGAGATCGATATTGCTGTGGATCCCTGCGAGGGCACCAACCTAGTGGCCAAAGGCCAAAACGGCTCTATGGCGGTGCTGGCCATCTCCGAGAAAGGCGGCCTTCTCCACGCCCCGGACATCTACATGCAAAAGCTGGCGGCTCCGCCCCAGGCCAAGGGCAAGGTGCACATCGACTATCCCCCCGAGAAAAACCTGAAGATCATCGCCGAAAGCCTGGATCGGGAGATCTCCGATCTGACGGTGGTGGTCATGGATCGCAAGCGCCACCTCGATCTGATTCGCCAAATTCGAGAGGCGGGGGCGCGGGTGAAGCTGATTACCGATGGCGACATCTCGGCGGCTCTCTCGGCAGGCTTCAATGGCACCGGCATTCATGCCCTGATGGGGATCGGGGCTGCTCCTGAGGGGGTGATCTCGGCAGCCGCTCTGCGGTGCTTGGGCGCCCACTTCCAGGGTCGGCTGATCTACGATCCCGAGGTGGTTCAGGCAGGCACCTACTTGCCACCCGTGGAGGAAACGCGACGGGAACTCAAAGAAAAAGGCATCGAGGATCCCGACAAGGTGTGGGAGTGTGAAGAGCTGGCCAGTGGCAAGGAAGTCCTCTTTGCTGCCACCGGGATCACCGATGGTGACTTGATGCGCGGGGTGCGCTTCTTCGGGGGCGGGGCCCGCACCGAGACCTTGGTGATCTCCAGCCAATCCCGCACGGTGCGCTTTGTGGACACCATCCACATGAAAGACGGCCAACAGCCCCGCGGCTTGCAACTGCGCTGAGGGATCCCTATCTAACATCCTCGCAGATCGGGGCGGCTTTCCCCTGGTGAAGGTCGCCCTTGCCTTTTTGGGAAAGTTACGAAATCTATCAAGCCCCAACCCGTGAAAACGTAATAACTCTTCAGCAAAATCCGGCAAAACCGGTTCGATACTGGTCTTAGGGTTTAGGTAGGCTGAGAAAAGTTACCTAAGCTTGCTGGAACCGACTCAAGGGATCCCCCATATCGGTTACAGCTTTTGCCTTCTTTCTGAAACAATATTTGCTTTTGTTCAGAGTTTTTGTTTTTAATAACTTTTGCTGTTGCTGTACAGACGACGGAGAGGCATGTTTATCGCGGTTGTCGGTCTTAGCCATCGCACAGCTCCTGTGGAGATTCGGGAGCGCCTCAGCATCGCGGAGGCGGAGGTGGGAGAGACGATCCAGCAGCTTCGCGCCCACCCCCACATTGAGGAGGCTGCGATCCTCAGCACCTGTAACCGGCTGGAGGTCTACATCGTCACCTCAGAAATGGAGAGTGGTGTCCGGCAGACGATGCAGTTCTTGGCTGAGCTGAAAGGGATCCCCTTGCCCCAACTGCGTCCGCACCTGTTTACCCTTCTTTACCAGGATGCGGTAACCCACCTGATGCGGGTGGCTGCCGGGCTAGATAGCTTGGTGCTGGGAGAAGGGCAGATCCTCTCGCAGGTAAAAAAAGCCCAGCAGCTGGGCCAAGCCTGCAACGGTATGGATCGCATCCTCAATCGCCTTTTTAAGGCAGCCATTACCGCCGGCAAGCGCGTCCGTACCGAAACGGAGATCGGCACCGGCGCCATGTCCATCAGCTCGGCAGCGGTGGAGTTGGCTCTGCAAGAGCAGGGATCCCTCTCTCAGGGCAAAGTTACCGTGGTGGGGGCGGGGAGAATGGCCCGTCTGTTGGTGCAGCACCTGTTGGCCAAAGGGGCAGTCGATATCACGGTGGTCAACCGCTCCCTGGAGCGGGCCGAAGCCCTGGCCAAGCAATTTGAGCAGCCGATCCAGGTGCTGCCTTGGGAGTCGCTGCTGAACAGTGTGGCCGAGTCCAACTTGGTCTTCACCAGCACCGGTGCCACCCAGCCGATCCTCACCTACCAGCAACTGGCAGGGGTGCTGCAGCCAGATCAGCCGCTGTTGTTGGTGGATATCTCTGTGCCCCGCAACATCGATCCCGACGTGGAAAAGCTGAAGGGGGTACAGGTGTTCAATGTGGATCACCTCTCCCGCGTCGTGGAAGAAAACCGCGCCCAACGGCAAAAGCTGGCTCTGGCTGCCGAAGCCCTGGTGGAAGAAGAGGTGGATCAATTCATGGAGTGGTGGCGTTCTCTGGAGACGGTGCCCACCATTTCCAGCCTGCGCCACAAGGTGGAGTCCATCCGCGAGCAGGAGATGGAAAAAGCTCTCTCCCGCCTGGGCAAGGACTTTGCCGAGAAGCACCTGGAGGTGATCGACGCCTTGACCCGCGGCATCGTCAACAAGATCCTGCACGACCCGATGGTGCAACTGCGGGCCAAACGGGATATTGAGGCGCGGCGGGCAGCTATGCGGATCTTGCAGGAACTGTTCAACCTGGATCCGGTGGTGTTTCAAGCCCAGCAGGAGCGCTAGGGATCCCTTGGCGAAGAGCGCATGACTTGAAGAATTGTAACAGCTCTCCCATCTGGGGTGGAGGGCACCCCTTAGGATACAAAGCGTAAGCCACAGGATCTGGGATTATGTTCGGACAATACGAAGTTTTTGTGCAGTTGGCCCTGCTGGCCTTGATTGTCTTGGCAGGCCCGGCGGTCATCCTGCTGCTCTATCTGCGCGGTGCCGATATGTAGGGGATCCCTCTGGATATTGAGGCAGTCGGGATAACCCTTTGGGAGTGCTGGGGCTAAGCCCAAAGCCAGGAGTGTTTAGCAACGTAACGCTCCTTTGCGTTAGAGTTGTAAAGAAATCCCTAAGGCACTCCTGCTTGTAGGGCGACATCCTGCTGGTCAATGGTTAATATGTCACTCCCCATCCGCAACGTTGCCATCATCGCCCACGTCGACCACGGCAAAACTACCCTTGTGGATGCCCTGTTACGCCAGGCGGGCATCTTTCGGGAGGGGGAAGACATTCCCACCTGTGTGATGGACTCCAACACGCTGGAGCGGGAGCGGGGCATTACCATCTTGGCCAAAAACACAGCCGTCCGCTACGGCGAAACCTTGATCAACATCGTCGACACCCCTGGCCACGCCGATTTCGGGGGCGAGGTGGAGCGGGTGCTGGGGATGGTGGAGGGCTGCTTGTTGATCGTGGATGCCAACGAAGGCCCGATGCCGCAAACCCGCTTTGTGCTGCGCAAAGCCTTGGAGAAGGGCCTGCGCCCAATTGTGGTGGTCAACAAGATTGATCGGCCTCGCGCCGAGCCCTACAAAGCCGTCGACAAGGTGCTGGATTTGTTCTTGGAGCTGGGGGCAGACGAAGACCAGTGCGACTTCCCCTATCTATTTGCCTCTGGGTTGCGCGGCTTTGCCCTGGAAGAAGCCCATCTCAAAGACTTTCTGGAAGGGAGGTACAGCGGATCCCTGGATATGAGACCTCTCTTCGAGGCCATTCTCAAGCATGTCCCACCTCCCATTGGGGATCCCGGCAAGCCCCTGCAACTGCAGGTCACCACGCTGGAGTATTCGGAATACCTGGGCCGGATTGTGATCGGCAAGATCCACAACGGCACCATCCGTCTGGGGGATCCATTGGCAGTGGTGAAAGAGGATGGATCCATCGCCAAGGGCAAAGTAACCAAGCTGTTCGGCTTTCAGGGGCTGCAGCGCATCGAGCTGACGGAAGCCACCGCCGGCCACATTGTCGCCGTGGCGGGGTTTGCCGAGGCCAACATCGGCCATACCCTCACCTCTCCCGAGAATCCCCAGGCTTTGCCGCTCATCAAAGTGGACGAGCCCACATTGCAGGTGATGATCTGCGTCAACGACTCCCCCTTCGCCGGGCAAGAGGGTACTTTTGTAACTTCGCGGCAACTGCGGGAGCGCCTGATGCGGGAGTTGGAAACCAACGTGGCGCTGTGGGTGGAAGAAACCGACTCGCCGGATCGCTTTTTGGTGTCGGGGCGAGGCGAGCTGCACCTGGGCATCCTGCTAGAAACCATGCGGCGGGAAGGCTATGAGTTTCAGGTGGGGCAACCGAAGGTAATTTTCCGCGAGGTCAACGGCCAGCCCTATGAGCCCTATGAGTGTTTGGTGCTGCATGTGCCGGAAGCGACGGTGGGGGCCTGCATCGAGCGGCTGGGGCAACGGCGGGGAGAAATGCAGAACATGATGGTGGGATCGGATGGGCGGGCTCAGCTGGAGTTTGTCATTCCGGCGCGAGGGCTGATCGGCTTTCGGGGGGAGTTTATCCGCATCACCCGCGGCGAGGGGATCATGAGCCACAGCTTTTTGGAATACCGTCCCCTGACCTCTGAGATGGAAATGCGCCGCAACGGGGTGCTGATCGCTTTTGAAGAAGGGGTGGCCACTACCTATGCCCTCAAGAATGCGGAAGATCGAGGTGTATTCTTTATTACGCCAGGTACCCGCGTTTACAAGGGCATGATCGTGGGCGAGCACAACCGTCCCCAAGACTTGGAGCTGAACGTCTGCAAGACCAAGCAACTGACCAACCACCGGGCTGCGGGCGGGGAGGAGCTGGTGCACTTGCAAGCGCCGGTGGAGATGACCCTGGAGCGGGCTTTGGAATACATCGGCGAGGATGAGCTGGTGGAGATCACGCCCCAGTCGGTGCGCCTGCGCAAGGCACAGTTAACGCCCTCTCGCCGCTAGTTTTCTCAGCCAACTGGAAGAGAGCCTGGCTCACCACCGCCGCAGGTAAGAGGCCAAGTTGGGGAAATAGAACGCCCCCCAAATCCCCAGCAGGATGACTCCCAAGCCGAACACAACCAGCCAAAGGCGCGGTCGGCTGTGCAGCTTATTGGATCCCACCTGGACGTAGGCCAGATCCACCCAAGCAGTATTGCCGCGGCGGAACCAGCCCACCACTTTGACGCGCCGGCCCACCAGGGCGCGGATCCGCTTCAGGCCGGAAAAGACATTGCCCACCGGCCCCAAAGGGGAAGTAAAGCGCACCGGGATCAGCCCTGTGGCCTCTTGCAGCTTCAGCTCTGCCCCCAGTTGATAGCCGGAGGGGCCCAGTCCCACCAACTCCCCCTCCAGCTCCACCCATTGTCCGCGGCGGGGATCCGCGTCGGGATCCGCCAGCAAGCTGAGCACATCCGTCGGCCTTGCCGGCAGGGATCCCCCGTACATCAACCCCGCTTTGGCCCACAAGCCCACCCCGTAGCCCACCACCGCTGCTGCCGCGATCACCTTGGGATCGAGACGGTTTTGCAGCAGCAGGTAGAGGATCAGCCCCACCAGCCAGCCAATGAGGATCCCGACCACTTCGGCTGCGTAGATGGCCAGATCCAGCCAAAACCGGCTTTGCAGGCGGGCCACATCCAATTTGGACCCGGATCCCAGGCTCAGCTCCGGCAGGAGGCGCAGCCGCTCTCCATATCCCGCCAAGACCTTGAAGCGGTGCCCCGGCAGCGGATGGCTGGAATTGACCTGCATCCAGCGGGCCCAAGGGTTGATTTGATCCCAAAGAAAGACTTGGCCAGCTTGGGAGGGATCCTGGAGGCGGGCGGCAGCACTGGCAGCGGCGATGGTTTTGAAGTCCAAAAAGCTGAACAGGCGGGTGCAGTGCAACAGCGAGGAAGGTCGGCGGTCGTTTTTGTGGGCCTCCTGCAGGCCAGCAGCCGATTTGAGCAGAGCAGCAATCAGCCCGTTCGGGTTGCCAGTCGCCTGTACGGCAAAATGGTCGGCATGGTAGGTGCCCAGGCGGGAGAGGAAAAACAGGGGATAGGAAAGCACCGTGTAGATGAGGTAGAGCAGCGGGGCCACATGCCCGATGAGATCCCGCCGTTTGCTTCCCAGTTGGCTCACCTGCTCTAGGGCCAGGTAAACCAGTTGAATCGGGGATCCCAGCAGGGTCATGACCAGGATATCTCCATTAACAATTCGCCCCAGGGCCTGGGCGTAGACGGCGGCAATCTCATCCTCAGAAAGCTGCTGCAACAGGGCTTGGGTGACCACAATGCGGCAGCCATCAGAAAAAGTGCCGTAAACAAAGGCCAGCGGCCCAGCATCCGGGATCACCCCCAGTCGGGGCTGTTTTAGCTGGTTTTGGGCACAGATGCGCTGCAGCAGGCGCGCCGTTTCGGGGCTGTGGCGTTCGATTTCGCCAAGCCTGGCCCAACGCAACTTGTGCAGCCGTTGGTGGAGCTGATCCATCAGCCAGGGGGCAAAAAAGAGAAGGCCTACTCCAAAGTTGACCGCCAGGCTGCCGGCCACCAACCACCGCAGGCCATTGCGCAGCCAGGGCAGCAACCCCTGCAAAAACCAAAGCTGCCGCGGAAAACTCAGCCGGCCAAAATCCAGATGGCTGCCTACCAACACAAAGCTCAGCCACCAAAGGAAGACAATGCCCACCCCCAGGGATCCCCACTTGGCCCAATGCAGGGGGCCGGCCCGCTCCGGCAGGGGGATCTTCATACCCAGTTGGGCGGCCCGTTGACGGGTGGACAGGGATCCCGCTCCAGGAGACGGCTCCTCTGGGGGAGCAGAACGCGGTTCGACAGGTTTGGCGGACGGAGCAGCCAGGGACTCTGTTGCAGTGGGCAGGCGAAGCAAGATCTTCTTGGCCCAGCCTTGCGCCTGGGGGTTGGGGTGTTGCAGCAGCTCTAGGCAGAGGGACCGTGCCTTCTCCGTCTGGCCCAACTGGTGGTAGGCCCGCACCAGGTTCATTTGGGCTTCCAGGGCTTCGCCGTCAGATGAGTCTGCCGGGATCCCTAATGCTTTGTCCTGCTGACGGGATTGGGCCAGGTAGCCTTCAAAAAGTTGGATGGCCTCTTGCAGGCGGCCCTGCCGCAGGGCTTCCTTGCCCGCCTGGACGGCATCGGGGATCATCGGCTTGCTCCTTGCCTGGTAGGGTCTGCTTCTGGAGATCGGTTGGATCCATCTGCTCCCCCAGCTTACTCAGGGATCCAACCCCGAGAGACTGGATCCCCCCTAAAGGGGGTAGCAGAGCAAGCGCCGCCGCAAGCGATCCAGAGCCGTCTGGGCGCTCCACCAACGCACCCCCTCTCTGCCGCGCAGGCTGCCAAACCGGTACTCGTGTACTTCCACCTTCCCTTGCGGATCCGCCAAACCCAGATACACAAGACCGACTGGCTTGGTGGCGGTGCCTCCCTCTGGCCCGGCAATGCCGGTGATGCTCAAGGCCCAGTTGGAGCCCAGGACTTGCTTGGCCCCCAGCGCCATTTGGGCGGCCACCGCCTCGCTCACGGCCCCGTGCTGTCGCAGGGTTTCCGGATTCACCTGTAAAAGCTGCTCCTTGATGCGGTTGTCGTAGGCCACGATCCCCCCCACAAAATAGCGGGAGCTGCCCGGGATCCCGGTCACCAACTGCCCCAGCAGCCCGCCGGTGCAGGATTCTGCCACCGCCAGAGTTTGACCCCGTTGCAGCAACAGCTCCCCCACCACACCGGCCAAGGTGGCGTCATCGCTGCCGAAGTAGTCTTCTCCAGAAATCTGTAAAATCTGCTCCACCACCGGGGCGATCAAGGCTTGGGCCTCTTCACGACTGGGAGCACGTCCGGTAACCCGCAGGCGTACCTCCCCCTGGCTGGCGTAGGGAGCCACCGTAGGGTTTTCCCCCGCCAACAGGGATCCCAGCCGTTCGGCCAGCGTCGATTCGGGAATGCCCCAATAGCGCAGTACCCGGCTGTAGAACACCTCTTTTCCCCAGCCGATGGAGCGCAGATAAGGCACGGCGGTCTCCCGCCACATGTGTTGCATCTCCCGCGGCACCCCAGGGAAGGTGAGAATGTGCAGGTCGGGCCGGGGCTGCCAGATGAGGCCACAGGCGCTGCCAAGCGGGTTGGGCAACACCCTCGCTCCCCGGGGCAGAAAAGCCTGCTTGCGATTGCTCGGCGAGGGCACAAGGCCCCGCTGCCCGTACTTTTGCAGGATCTCTTCCCACACTTGGGGGTGCTCCACCATCTCCGCCCCAAAAAAGGAAGCCAGCGCCTCATGGGTGAGATCGTCCGGCGTCGGCCCCAAACCCCCGGTGATCAGAATCAAGCTGGAACGACCACAGGCCACCTCCAGCGCGTGGTGAATGCGGGCCTCGTTATCCCCCACCACCGTTTGGTAATAGTGGGGGATCCCCAGTTGCGCCAGCTCGGCTGCCAAGTACTGGGCGTTGGTATTGGTGATCTCTCCCAAGAGCAATTCCGTGCCAATGCAGAGGATCTCAGCTCCCTGGGGAATAGCGGTTTGCGGTGGGATCATGCTTGGCCTCGAGCTCAGCTCAGCCGCAAGAAAAGTATACAAGAGGTCTCGGCCCCCAGATTTCCGGCTGGTCGTCGGCCATTCCCAATTGCGGTGAGACAGCCGGCGGGTTTTCACTTCCCTCTCCCGCTCTGAGAAAATTTCCGCGCCGACTACCCCACAGAAGGCACACTCAAGCTCGATGGGGATCCTCAGCCAGCCGAGCCAAAGCTTCCAAATCAGCACCCACCACGCGGTTGAGAATCCATTCGGGATGTTGCTTGGCACCCATGCGTCGATAGAACTCAATCGCCGGCTGGTTCCAATCCAAAACCATCCACTCCAGCCGCCCATATCCTTTGGCCACCGCCTCCTGAGCCACCCGCGCCAAGAGCGCTTTGCCAATGCCTCTGCCGCGAAACTCCGGCAACACGAACAGATCCTCAAGGTAAATCCCCGGTCGGGTCAGGAAGGTGGAAAAATTGCGGAAATAGAGAGCAAAGCCCACCGCTCGCCCCTCCACTTCTGCCAGCAATGCCGAGGCAAAGGCTTCTGGGCCGAACAAGTAGTGGTGCAACAGATCGGCGGATCCCGTTACCAAGTGGCTCAGCTTCTCATATTCAGCCAAAGCGCAAATGAGATTAAATAGAACAGGCACGTCCAAGGCGGTGGCAGGGCGAATTTCCATAACTTGCCCGACAAGTTCAAGCAAGCTCAAGTTTAACAAAACGCCCGGAATTCCCCACCCTCTATAGAGTGGGGATGGATAGCGCCACTGGATTTGTGGAGCACTCAGAACTAGGACAGGTGG
>NZ_JANSIH010000030.1:0-11508 GCF_047462075.1 Synechococcus sp. R55.2 | reverse complement strand
CCTCTCTCCCTTACGTTGATGGCGGTGGGGGGCTCTTGGCTTCTGGGATCCTGCCAACTCAGAGGGCCACAGGTACAGTTGCCCGGCGATGTTCTGCCGGAAACCGCGCTGGTTCCCCAGTCGGCGCCCCTGGTGCTGACCTTTTCTACCCAACCGGAAGAATCTTTTCGCACTCACCCTGACCTTTTGGCCCAGTGGGAGAGCTGGACGGCAGAAGCTTTGGCTGAAACCGGCAAGGAGTTCTCTCGGGAAGAGATGCAAGCTTGGGCTGGCGAGCAATTCACGATGGCAGTGGTGATCCCCAATCTGGTGCCCGGAGCTGCCGAGCCGGTGCCTGGGATCCTGTTTGGAGCCAGCACCCGCAACGCTGATTTGTCTGGGCAATTCTTGGCCCAGGTGCGGCAACAGGCAGCAGCAGAAGGGGCCAACTTCGAGCAGCGCCAGGAGCAGGGGGTCACCCTCTATGTGCAAACCAACGGGGAGCCGGGCGAGCGATGGGTAACTGCTGAGTTTGGCAACCGCTTTGTGGCAGTGGCCAACGACCCAAGGGTGATGCAGCAGGCGATTGCTGTGTATCGCGGCGAAGCAGAGCCGATTGGCCGCTCCGAAAGTTTCCGCACCGCTGTTGGCGATCTGTATAAGAGCGGCACGCTGGCCTTTGCCTACTTCAACTTCCAGGCTTTGCAGGAGGATCCCGAATCTTTCAAAGACTGGATGCAGGATCTGGATCCGGCGACGCTGGGATCCCTGCAACCCCTGCGCTCTTTGGCCATGGCTGCCCACTGGCAAGAGCAGGGCCTACGGCTGCGCATGTTGACCCAGACCGATCCGAAAACCCAGGTGCAGGGGGGGTGGCAACCGGCTCGCGGCGAACTTATTCAGCGGCTGCCCGGCAATGCCCTGGCGGTGCTGACCACCCAACAGATCGCCCAGCGCTGGCAAGCCGTTGTGCCTGAGCTGGAGAAAGATCCGCCGGTCAAAGAGTCGTTAGAGGAGCTGCGGGCTGAGTTTCGCGCCAATACTCGCTTGGACTTGGAAAAAGATCTGCTGGCCTGGATGGATGGGGAGATGGCCCTGCTGGTGGCACCGGATGCCCAGGCCCATCCCCTGTTGCAGGGCATGGGAGCAGCCTTGGTGATCGAGACCAGCCAAAAAGACAAGGCCAACGCGGCCCTGACTCAGTTGGATCGGCTGGCCCAAGAATCCGGAGCACGGGTAACGGAAGCCGGTGGGCAGGTGATCTGGGCGGATCCCTTGTTCAACCGACCGCTTCTGGTGCGGGCTTGGGAAGGCAACTACCTGATCGTTACCACCAGCACGGCAGCACTGCAAACGCTTGCCCAACGCCAGGGCAATTTGCTCCCTCGAACTGAGCCGCTGAAGACCCTCTACGATCAGTTGCCCAAGCCCAACTACGGCTACTTTTTGCTGAATTGGCAAGGGATCCGCACAGTGCTGGAGGCTACGCTGCCGGGCGGTTTGGCAAGCTTAGAGCCGGAGGCCCGCGAGCTGCTGACCCGCGTCGATGGGCTGGGCATTACCAGCTACCCTGCCGGGGATCACGCCTTTGGGTTGGAGCTGCTGGTTACTGTGCCACCAAAGCCCCAGCGATAAAACCGTGTCTCACGTTCTTCAGTCTTCCTAGGGGTTGGGGGTGAGGGCTATAGCCGAATTAGGCCATAGGTAAGGGCATAGCGAACCAGCTCGGTGCGGCTGCTGGTGCCCGTCTTGTTCAGCAGGCGGGTCACGTATTTTTCCACGTTGCGCACGCTGGTCTGCAGTTGCTTGGCGATCTCCTTGTTCATCAGCCCTTCTGCCACTTTTTCCAATACCTGTCGCTCGCGCGGCGTGAACTCTACCTTAATGGGTGGGGGCAAGGGAGTTGGGGCGGGGGGCTGAGAGGGACCGGTTGGGGGAAGAGTTCGCTCTGCCAGAAGCGCCCGAATGGAGGCCAGCTCGCGGGCGACCACTTCAGAAGGACTGGCTGCTCGGGAGCGCTCAATGAGATTGGAGACAATGGCCACCAGCTCCTCCGGATCGAAGGGCTTGGGCAGGTAGGCATCGACGCCGGCGCGGTAGCCCTGGATGCGATCGGCGGTCATCCCCTTGGCGGTGAGGAACACCACCGGCAGATGGCTATAGGGCTCCAGTTGCCGCAGTTGGGCCAGGAATTGGTAGCCGTCCATGCCGGGCATCATGATGTCGGAGATGATCAACTGAGGCTGGGCCGTGCTGAGCAGTTGCAGAGCCTGCTGGGCGTTGGCCGCCGGGATCACCTCAAAGCCGCTGTCCTCGAGGTAGGCTTGCACCGCTTCCCGTAAGCCGGGTTCATCATCTACTAGCAGAATGCGGGCTGCTGGACTGGCAGCAGGGGGTTCGGGTTTGGCTGGGGGAGAAGAGGCCATCTGCAGCTCCTGGGTAGCGTTCAAGCGTTTGGCGGCACCTGCCATCCCATATCTCTACAATCTTCCTACTAACCTGTGGGCAATCTCAGGCGAAAACAGGAGCCTTGGGGGGAGCTTTCCACCTGGAGATCTCCGCCCATCCGGGTGGCCAGGTCGCGGCTAATGGCCAACCCCAGCCCCTGCCCTGGCTTAGAAAGATCTGCCCGAAAAAAGGGATCGAAGATCCGCTCCAGGTTCTCAGGGTGGATGCCGGGGCCGTTGTCGCAGACGGCAACGAACACTTCCCATTGCGAAGCAGTTGAGGGATCTTCACCCAGCTCCACCTTCAGCCGGATCTCACCTGGGGGCGGGGTGTACTTGCAGGCGTTGTCGATCAGGTTATCAAGCACCTGCCGCAGGGCACGCGGATCGGCTTGTACAGGGGGTAGGGAAGGGGGCAGGACGGCTTGAAAGTGGTGTCCCTGGGTTTCGGCCAAGGCTTGATAGATGGGAATCCACTCCCGCAGCAGGTCGGCTAAGGAGAGGGGCTGAAGCTGGAGGGGAGCCGGGATCCCGTCCCAACGCTCAAACTCCGCCAACAGCTCCTGTAGATGTTTGCACTCCTGTTCAATGCTGAGGCCAATCCAGTGGTTGCGATCCTCTGGGGGCAAGCGTTTTTGTAATAACTTGGCCAGCGTGCTTAGGGCGGTGAGAGGATTGCGCATTTCGTGAAGCAAAGTGGAAAGCTGCTGGGCAGAGAGAGTGACCCCCTTGACCTTGGGTTCTCCGGCTCCGCAGACGGGTTCAGGCTCTGGGTGGTGTTCAGCAACTTTTCTGGCTCTCGGCATGGATCCAATCCCTAGACTCTCCCGGCGCTGGCAGATCGATCCTAGCCCTACCTCCCCTGCAATCCGCCATATCAATCCTGAGACGCTATCGGGATCCCAACTGGGTGGCTTATAGCTGGCGGGGCAGGTAGATGTTGAGAACTTCCCCCCGATGGGCGCGGTGGCGCACGGTGAGGTAGCCCCCCAAGGCGCGGAACAAAGTTTGGGTGACGGGAAGGCTGAGGCTTACTGCACCTGTGTCCGGCTGCACGACCAACAACTGCCCAATGGCCTGAGGGGATTTGGGCTCTGCGGCAGCAGCGACGTTGTTGTCCTCAGGGGTGTTGACCTGAAACTGGAGTTTGACCAGTTCCCCTGCGCTGACCAACTGGGCGCGAATGTGGCTGCCAGCCGGGGTGCTGCGGGCAATGCGGTCGACCATGCCAAACAGCACCGCTTCCAGCGCCTTGGGATCGCTGACCACATCCGGCAGCTCATCGGGAATCTCCAACTCCAGTTGGGATCCCCGCCGTTCCACCTGCTCCTGCCAGCGAGGCAGGTTTTGCCGCACCAAGTCCACCAACGCAATGGGCTCTAGCTGGAGCCGACGCCCCTCCCCTGGGGTGGCAGTGGGCATCACCGTTTCCGTGGCCTGGAAGAACAGCCCGAAGCGGTTGATTTGCTCAGTACATTCGCGGTCGATTTTCTCCACGTATTCCCGTACCCGCGGCGGCAGATCGCACCGCTTCAGGATGAGACTGACCAAGGTGCGGATGGTGCTGAGGGGCGTCTGGATCTCGTGGATGAGAGCCCGCAGCAGTTCTGCCTCCGAAAGGCTGTTCTGTTGGCCTTGATCGGCAGGCTGGCTATGGGAAGGGGGAGAGGAAGCTGCCGGGATCCGCCGCTTTTGCTTATCTTCTGGCCGGGTTGTGGGCACAGAGGAGTTCTCCGCCCTGGCAGGGGGTAGGCGAGCGGGCGGGGATCCCGACTCGGCCAAGTTTCCCAGCAGAAGAAGGCTGCTGAAGCGGGCCAGCACCCGCACATGGGGCTCCATCAGGGGATGGTGCTTCATCAACTGCTGCCAGAAGGGCAAGCGATCCGGCCTACCCTGTTGAACCCGCTGCTCCAGGATCTGCCAAGCCCGATGCACCACCTCCGGCTCAAAAGACACCATCATGCCCCTTTGTCGCGTGTGGGGGTGATGCCCTTGGGCGGCCACCACCGAAAAAACAGGGGTGAGCACCAGCAAAAAAGGCTCCTCCACCAGGGGATCCCGCGGCAGGAGAGGGATCACCGTCTGGCCAGGGGTCAGAATCGACTCAGGGGACAAGTCAGGGGTAAACAGCCAGGGATCTTCACGGGCCAGCTCCCGCAGCTTCAGGTTCGGTTCTGGAGCGTCAATGGGCGACGGCAGTTGAGGCAGCGGATCCCGAACCACCCAGGGGGGCCACCAAGACACCGGCCCACCGATCACCACCCCAAACTGTCCAACTTCTTGCCAGAGCTGGAGCAGAGCTGCCACCGTCTGCTGCCAGGAGCGCTCTCCTGCCCCCGGCAACCATTCCGGCAAGGGCAGATCGGCCCACAAAGCTTCCATCAAGGACAGAAATCGGCGGCTGTTCACGGATCTCTTTGACCCATCCTTCCCTTGTAGGGTAGCGGTTGTGGCCCCTCTGGGGCAGGGGAAAACCTCACCTTTTCCAGGGCGGATCCCCGTCTTAGCCAGTGATAAGAATCCTCGTCTTGTGAGGCGGCGAGCCGGTCAAATCAGCCTATCCGTCCATCCGGCAGGGTTGCCCCGCGCAAATTGGCCCCGCTGAGGTTGGCTGTGCTCAGATCGGCTCGGGTTAGGATCGCGCTGCCGAGATCGGCATTTTCCAGATTGGTGCGGCCCAAATAGGCGTCCACCAGGTTGGCATACCGCAAATCGGCCCCGGCCAGATTGGCCCGACTCAGATCTGCCCGCGCCAGTTTGGCCGAGCACAGACAACTGGCGGAAAGATCGGCTGCGGCCAGATCCGCCTCGCTCAAGTTGGCCTCTGTCAGATTCACCTGGCGAAGTATCGCCTCCTTCAAGTTGGCCCGCGCCATCTGCGCCCCTTGCAGGTCTGCCCCCAAAAAAGAAACCCCCCTCAGGTCGGTCTCGCTCAGGATGGCTCCCTGCAAACGGGCTTGCTGCAGGCTGGCCCCTTGCAAGTTGGCCTTGATCAAACTGGCCTCTTTTAGGTTGGCCCCGCTCAGGTCGGCCCGTGTCAAATCCGCTCCCGACAGGTTGGCTCCGCTGAGATCAGCGCGGCTAAGATTGGCGTTGCGCAATACCGCTCCCCGGCGGCTATCGAAACGGAGATTAGCCCCCCGCAAGCAAGCTCCCCCCAAGTTGGCACTGGTGAGGTTGGCCCAGCGCAGATCCGCATCCAGCAGGTTGGCATCGATCAACAGGGCCAGCGTTAGGTTGGCCCCATGCAAATCTGCCCCTTGTAGGGTGGTGCCGTGCAACTGGGCATCCCTGAGATCCGCCTCGCTCAAGTCCGCCTGGCTGAGGTTGGCCCCCCCGAGGTTAGCCCCGACGAGGTTGGCCTTCTGCAGCTTGGCCCGCCCCAAGAAGGCGAAGATCAAGTTGGCGCTGTGCAGGTCTGCTTGGGAGAGATCCACCCCGATCAAATCGGCCCGGCTCAGGTCGAGGGCGGCCAGGTTTTCGCCCGCAAAGTTGGTTCGTCCTGCCCGGTAAAGCCGGAGCAGATCCTTGGCGTCCATAGATGGAGGGGGGAGAGCTCAGAGAAGCGAGAGGGGATCCAAACTAGCGGCCATTCTAGAAGAAAATCAAGGCGTTTCCCCAACACTCGGCGCGGCTGATCGTGAGTGTTGAACGGGATCCCCGAACAGCGGGCTTGGCTCTCAAACCAGTCCGAACAGACGGCGCTCTGCCTCCTCCATGCGATCCAAGAAAGCAGCAAATTTGGTGGAGATCTCCTCCACTTCGTGCAAAAAAGTGCGCAACGTCTGGTACTTGAGAACCAAGGCTTCCTCTAGAGTGCAGGCTTGAAACTGCTCATCCAACGCCTTGCCCAACTCGCTCAGGGCCTGTTCGATAGCAGCTTTGACAGAGCCGACGCTGCGCCGCACCAAGCGCATCACCTCCTGCTCCAACTGCGGCTTTTGCCGGGCCAGCTCGCTGCTGGCCAAGACTTGTCTCAGGGAAGCATAGGGATCCGCAAGGTTGGTGGGCACCTCAGTGATCGCCTCCGGCAAAGCGTATTCCCCACTGCTGACGTGAGGGGGCTGCACCAAGCGCCACTCCGATTGTTCTAGCTTTTTCACAATCCCCATGAACATCGCAGCGGATCCCTCGACATCCCTCAAGAAGCCGCGCAGCACCTGGTGTTTGAGCGTCAGATATTGGGCGGGATCCTCATCCTGTAGCCCTTCGTCCAGGGCATTGCCCAACTCGCTCAGGGTATTCTCGATGGCAACCATCAGGGATCCGGCGCTGCGATGGAGCAGTTGGCAGCAGGGCTCTGGGAGCTCCTGTTGCAGGTCAGAAGAGGGGGCGGGTGGTGTTGCCGGGGTCGCAAAAGCCGAAAGCTCTGCAGGCTCTTCCTCATCCTCTGGGATCCCAGCGTCAATCCAAGTCATGGAACCGGACAAGGACTCTGTCCTGCCGGCACGAACGGCATCTTCCGTATTCAGCCAATCCAGATTGGCGGAGAGAGGCTCAGCAGCCAATCCTCCGCCGGGGAGGGTCGCTGGGGGCACGTCAACGTAAAGAGGCTTCAGCATCTGCAGCACAGCATTGGCGGCTTGGCCATCCTGATCCGGCTCCTGCAACTGCTGCACCGCCTCCTTCAGCCGGGTTTCCAGTTCTTGGGGGGAGTGGCAGGCATCGTAAAGGGCTCTGAGCAGTTCGTCCAGGCTGTGGCGTCGCAGGGCGGCCAACCCCTGCAGAGTAGGCTCTATTTTGTGGTACAAAGCCGTGAACAGAACCAGCTTGGCCCGCAAAGGGCTGGTTTGCCGCATCACCCCTGCCCGCAGCTCGAAGGGATCGTAGTCTTGCTTTTGCAGTCGTGGGCTTCCATACTCCAAGGACAAGATAGGCGAGGGTGCGGCCCAAGCTGATGGCTCCTTGGGCGAGGGCATGAGTGGGCTAGAGGGATCCGCTTGGGGCTGTTGATACAGGGGCTGTAGCTTGCTTAGCAGCATCTTGGCGATGCGAGCATACTCGGCTTTTTTGTTGATGCGGCTAATGGCATCTCGAAAGCGTTGGCCCAAAGCATCAAGGGTAGCGTGCTGGCGGCAAAGCTGCTCCAGCAGGGCTTTCAGGTCTATTTGGTTCAACTTGCTGACATCGCTTTCCCAAGTGCTGGTGCAGGCAAAGTAAACCAGCTTTTTCACTCGGTCTGCGTACCCGCCCTGCTGCACTTCTTGCACAACAAGGCCAAAGGGATCCGAGACTACCATAGGGAGCTGCCAAGCAGGAGTAGGTGAATTTAAGAGGAACTTTGCGGTTTTTGAACAAGGACGGGTACCTTGCTGGGCAGAATAGCATATCCTTCCCAGGCAGACCCCACCTGATGTTTGCCCAGGGATCCCCCAGCCATCAAGTGGGATTTAGCAGCCTATTTTCTGCAGGGCTTTTTCCACCTGCACCACATGGCGGTTCAGTCCCAAGTTTTTCGCCGGGATCCCCAGGGCCAGGCCCACCAATTGTGGCAAATGCAGGATCGGGATCCCCAGCTTGCGCCCGATCACCTCTTCCACCTCCGGCTGCCGAGAGTCCAAGTTGAGGTGACACAGGGGACAGGGGGTGACCAAACAATCCGCTCCCGCCTCTATGGCCTCCAGAAGATGCCGGCCTGCCATCGAGAAAGACTGCTGCGGGGCATAGCTGGAAATGGGCCAGCCGCAACACTGGGTGCGCCCGCGATACCAAACAGGGGTGGCCCCCAAACGCTCGAAGAGATCCTCCATCAAACGGGGATCCCGTGCCACATCGAAGCGGGAGATGTCGTAGGCCCGCAACAGATAACACCCGTAGAAGGCAGCGCAGCGCAGCCCCAAGAGGGGCCGCTTGACCTGTTGGGCCAATCGCTCCAGGCCGTAGTCATGAACCAGCACCCACAGCAAATGGCGCACATCGCCTGTGCCCTGGTAACGGCTCTCACAGCCCCCTTTCTGGCACAGGGCTTGCACCTGGTGAAAGTACTCTGGATTCGCGGTTTTCGCAGCTTTTAACTTTTCATTCACGCGGCCCAACACCCCCTGACAGGTGCTGCAGTGGGTGAGCATCGGCAACCCCAGCGCCTCGGCCAAAGCCAGGTTGCGGGCATTTACCGTATCTTCCAGCAGCTCCGATTCTTCTTTGAAGGTGCCAGAACCACAGCAAGAAGCAGCCTCCAGCTCCACCAGTTCAATGCCCAGATGCCGCGCAATCTGGTCGGTGGAGTCGTACAGCTCACGACAGGCCCCTTGGGCCACACAGCCGGGGTAGTAGGCGTAGCGCAAAGGTGAAGGAACAACAGCGCCGACATTCTCCCTGCCCTAAATGGCAAGGATTCTTTCCCAGGTTGCAGGATGACTCCTAACTTTCTGAGCTACACCACCCTTGCAAGTGGTGGGGGATGCTATGACGCCACCTACTGGGATGAACTCCCAGATACTTTCCCTGTTGACACTGCGCCCTATTCAAGTTGGCGGAGTTCGTTCAACACCATAGCACAAAGCCGCCCTGGTCGCGTCAGCGGGCCGTAGGCCTTAGGGCGGGGCTTGCAACCCAGTTTTCTTGGTCAAAGCTTCTCTTCTGCCCCTGTTTTGAAACTGATCCGAGGCCAATACCCTATTTTTCTCCCTGCCTAGTGCCTCTCTGGCCGATGTCGGGTAGATTTGGCGGTAGCCATCGCTGAAGAATCGGTCAACGCTTTATGAACAGCCCGATCCAGGATTGTGAGCCCCCCGTTTCACCTCGCTCTGAGCAGGGCAGTCTGGGTTGGAGCCTTCCCCTGAAAGGCTTGGGATTTGGCTTGTTTTTCGGATCCCTAGTTTGGGCAGGATGGGCAAGTCAACTCCAGCTATGGGCCCAGCCGGTCGAACAGCAACCTCAGGAAGAAGTCCTTGTGCCGGGGCGCAATCTGGATCCTGGGGCGCAAATCCGGGTGCGTAACGAGCTGGTCAAGATCTGTGGGGACTATCGTTGCGAAGGCTATCGCTTTTCGGTGCGAGTACCGATCAGCCCTGAAGACACCCTGGAAACTCTGCTGGGGCGGCTGGATACGGAGATGCTGCGGGAGGTGGATCGGGTGTTTCAAACTCGGCCCGATTTGAATCGAGTCATTGTCGATGGCTACGTCTTCTCGGGTACTCCCGCTTTTGTCAGCCGGGAAGTGCTGCTGCAAACAATGTTTGTGCCCCGTCACCGTTGGGAAGTGGGGCGCTTTGGGCCAGAGCAAGATGCGATTTTCTATGCCGAGCTGTTGGGACAGGTGACGCCCTTTCTAACTCCATCCCCAACCCCCACGCCTACACCTGGGCCTGTGCCTGGAGAAGGTGTGCCCCCTCTGCCCCCGCCTCCTGGGGAAACTCCTCCCATAGAGGCAACGCCTACCCCTCAAGAAACCCCAGCCCCTCCGCCTCCGCCCCAAGGGGATGTGATCCAGCGGCAGCCGATTCAGCCCTGATGGGTTTGTTGGGTAGCTGAGTCTGGGTTGTGAAGGATCCCTCGTTATAGTCATTTCAAACCAGATTGAGATACTCCCCAAGCGCTCCGCGCCGCTGCCCTTACCCCCAGTTTCTCTCTGGGAGAGGGAGTTAGGAATCGACATAACGAACCGTTTCACTGCTGTTTGAAATAACTAACTATAATTTGTGACCAGGCCAGTGCCCTCCCAGTTGTCGCGGGGTTGAGTCCTGAGCCGAGGTGATCTAGGCTTCAAAAGTGGAGGGATCCCTCCAATTCATTGCTTGACTGGTGTGTGGCGGCATGGCAGGACACAGCAAGTGGGCCAACATTAAACGGCAAAAGGCCCGTGTAGATGCCAAAAAGGGCAGCCTCTTTACCAAACTCTCGCGGGCCATCATCGTGGCAGCTCGCAACGGCTTGCCAGATCCGGATGGGAATTTTCAGTTGCGGGCGGCAGTGGAGAAAGCCAAAGCAGCGGGGATGCCCAGCGAAAACATTGAACGAGCCATTGCCAAGGGAGCCGGCAACTGGAGCGACGACAGCCCCCTGGAAGAAGTTCGCTACGAGGGCTACGGCCCCGGTGGGGTGGCTGTGTTGATCGAGGCCATGACCGACAACCGCAACCGCACGGCTGCCGAGGTGCGAGAAGCCTTCAGCAAAACCGGCGGCAGCTTGGGAGAAGCCGGCTGTGTGAGCTGGCTGTTCCGGCAAAAAGGGGTGATCAGCCTGGAGGAGGTGTTGGATCCCGAAGCTCTGCTGCTAGCGGTAGCCGAAGCAGGCGGGGAGGATCTCAAGGTAGAGGGAACCGACGCAGAAGTCTACTGCGATTACACCCTGCTGGAGCAGGTGGCCACCTACCTCAAAAAAGAAGGCTACCAGGTGCAAGAGGCGGCCATCCGCTGGATCCCCTCTACGGAGGTGCATGTGGAGGACCCCGAGACAGCCAAGCTGGTACTGACCCTCATGGAGCGGCTGGACCACTTGGATGATGTGCAAAATGTCTACGCCAACTTTGAGATCGACGAGGCATTGATGGAGAGCCTGGCCTAAAGGTTCTAGCGCAGCTTGACGGCGGTGCCGGCGGCGGTAACGAGGATCATTGTCGCGCTCATGTTGGTATGAATGCTAACGCCTAGGATGCCATTTGCTCCCAAACGTTTGGCTCGCTGCTCCAACTCTTCCAAAACCTTTTTCTGGGCATTCTCGAGAACTTCTTCATAGGTTCTTGTGCGTCCCCCGATGATGTTGCGGAGGCTAGCAAGGAAGTCCCGTAGAACATTGGTGCCATAAACTACCTCGGCGGTAACAATGCCCAAGTAACGCTCAACCTCTCTACCTTGGAGCACGTCTGTAGTGGTCAGCAGCATGGCTTGCTTCCTGGGTCAACACCCACCAAGATAGTCGGGATCCTCAACCTTTGGAATCGGGTTCTTGCCCTGTGTTTTCAGCAGAGTGGCGATATGTCGAAGGGCGACCAATCCCTACAGATAACCGTTCCACAACGCATAGTCATTTATCTCACCGTTGAGGTGAAACAAACGACCGGTTGCTTCCTGCTAAGGCCTCCGGCCCGCTAGCGCGATCAGTTGAAATAGATGGTAATAAAAACCACGACTGCTATCAGCCC
>NZ_JANSIH010000029.1:0-1414 GCF_047462075.1 Synechococcus sp. R55.2 | reverse complement strand
CCCCTTGGCAACAGGGGGGGCCAGAACCCCCGCGCCTCTCTGATTTGCCCTCTTACCGCAGCACCCCCAAAGCAGGCGTCTCTTCTCTTGCCGATGAGAGTTCTAGTGCTCCGCACCGCTGTCGCGAACGCGCCCAAGACCGTTCCCCTCAGCGGGAGGGAGCTGGCGTGAGCGGAATGCAGGAAGTGGAACGTTACCGCCGCAGCCGCTTGGGATCCCGTAAGCGTCCTGCCCTTCCCGCTGTGGGCTTCGCACCGCTGACGCGAGTGGCCGGGGTAGTTGGTGTGGGCATTCTCTCCCTGCTGGTCATCTGGCAAATGCTGCGGGGCCTGTTCACGCCGCCACCGGCACCGCCGCTGGAGCAGCCCCAGGTGCAAATTGAGCAGCCGCCGGTTGACATATCGCCACGCGACGCCTCCGCGAACGACAATCCCGGCCAGACAGAACCCGCTCCCCCGCCTGAGCTAACTGGCCCTCTGGCGGAGTGGCAAGGAGTACAACAGGTGCGGGTGGTCTCCAACGATGGCCTCAACATTCGCCAGCAACCCAGCCTGACGGGAGCCATTGTCGGGACAGCCCCACGCCAAGCCCTGCTGCGGGTGGTGGAGGTGCAGGCTGGGGAGGGACAGGTGCCCGTCTGGCTGCGCATCGAGCGAGATGGGGCTCCGGGGGGATGGGTCGCTGCCCAGTCGGGCTCCACCCGTCTGGTGGAACGGCTCTAGCTCTCCCTTGCTGCCAGCTGTTATTGCTCCGCAACGCTGCTGCGACCGCGCTACGGGGACGGAGTTCTCGGTCCCGCCCTTTTAAGGGGTATAGTCTGCTTCCTTCTCAACTGTTGTGGATATTCTGCGCAATGCCCCGCTGGGGATTTATCTGGAAGAGCCTCGCACCTGGCTACATTGCCTGGATCCGCGGGTTAAGCTGGCCTGGCTGCTCAGCTTTCTCCTCAGCCCCATTTTGGCCGGCAATGGTTGGCGCTTGGCTGTGGTGGTGGCTCTTCTGCTGCTAACTGTGGCGGCCCGTCTGCCGCGCCGGGTTTGGTCGGGCCAACTCTCCCTGGTGCTGGCCCTGAGCCTGCTCACCTTTGGGATCACCAGCTTGGCGCCGGATGGATTGGGGGTTTTTCCCCAACCGCAACGGCAGGATATGCAGGTGGTGGGCTATGGGCTGACCGGGATCCCCGCTGTTCCCGTTAGCGGTGCAGGGCACTTCGACTTGGCCGTAGAACAGGGATCCCCAGACCGTGCCTGGCGGGCGCAAACCCGTGCCTGGCAAACTCCTTATCGCTACCGCCTGGTTCAGTTTTCCCTATTGGGACGAACCTTTCAGGTCTCCCGCCGTTCTCTATCGGTGGCGCTGCGGCTGGGCACCCTCATTTTTACGTTGCTCGACGCCCCCCATTTGTTTTTGTTGA
>NZ_JANSIH010000028.1:0-11573 GCF_047462075.1 Synechococcus sp. R55.2 | reverse complement strand
CTAAAGCTCAGTAAATTCAGCAAAGTTCAGGGTTTTGGGGGTTAGAGGCATGCTCAGAAGGAGAAACCGACCCCCACTCAGGAGCCGCAGGGGAAAATCAGCTCTCCGGCTCAAACACCTTCAGATCCACCACCTTCCCCCCTTGGAAAGTCCAGTGGGCAAAGGTGCCGGCCACCTCCCCATTCT
The DNA here is from genome assembly GCF_047462075.1 of Synechococcus sp. R55.2. Lineage (NCBI taxonomy): Bacteria > Bacillati > Cyanobacteriota > Cyanophyceae > Synechococcales > Synechococcaceae > Synechococcus > Synechococcus sp. R55.2. The sequence goes on along the minus strand of NZ_JANSIH010000028.1, from coordinate 11,387 downwards.
CATCGAAGTTGATGGATCCAGAGGCGCCGGTGTAGAAGATGTCTTCCCCTTTGCCGATCAGCTCCACCGCCTTGGCCCACTCTCCGGGCAGGATCTCGGTGCCAGGCGGATTGGCCACTTCCCGCAAGGCATCTCGAACAGCGGTGCCGTCGGTGCTGCCGGCTTTCTGAATGGCCAGAGCCAGGACAAAAGCGGCATCGTAGGCGGTGTCGATGTAGGGGGTGGGGGGCAGCTCCCCGTAGGCGGCTTTGTAGGCTTCGGCAAAGATTTGGTAAGCCTTGCTATCGGTGAGGGCCTGGGGCGAAACGCCGATGGATCCCTCTAGCTTTTCGGCTCCCACCTGGGCTGCCACGTCGGGAGAGCGCATGCCATCGGTGAAGACAAAGCGGTCAAACAGTCCTTCTTCCAAAGCTTGCCGCAAAATGACCACACCGTTTTCGGGGTAGCCGATCAGCACCAACGCCTGGGGATCCCCTTCCTTCAGTTGGGTCAGCTCACTGCGATAGGAAGCCTTGCCGGGCTCGTAGGGAACCGACTTGGTGATGGTGCCGCCCCGCTTTTCAAAAGCCGTCTTAAAGCTGTCGGCCAGGCCCTGGCCATAGTCGTTATTGATGTAGATGATGGCCAGGCGCTCCAGCTTCTCTTCACGGGTGATCTGGGCCAAGGCCACCCCTTGGTAGGCGTCGGAAGGAACTGTGCGAAACAGAAAATCGTTGTCCTCCAGGGTGGTAATGGTAGGAGCGGTGGAAGCCGGGGAAATTTGCGGGATCCGATTGGGAACAGAAACCGTCGTGGCCACCGGGATGGTGATGCCACTGCCCAAGGCGCCGATAATGCCGGCCACCTTCTCCACGTTGACCAACCGCTGAGCTGCGTCGATAGCCGGCTGAGCCGACGTCTGGTCATCCGCTTCGACCACTTGGGCAGGGGATCCCAAAATGCCACCGGCGGCGTTGATTTGGTCAATCGCCAGCTTGATCCCTTTGAGGCAGTTTTCCCCGAAGGCCTGCAGATCCCCGGTAAGAGACATCAAGGCCCCGATTTTGACCGGCCCCTGAGTGGCCTGCTGAGCCGTGCTGGGCAGCAGAGTGGTGGCAAGAGCAGCAGCCGTCAGGGCAGCCGCCGCCGCAAAGGCCCGTCGGGTGAGTTTATTCATGCGAGACATAGCCGACAACCTCCTATGAGGGAAGAGAAAGTAGAACTCAGATCCCAAAAGTCAAGCAAGTGTTGAACCGTAGCAGTCAGACGTTGGCTCACCTCAAAGCGTTCCCCACTCCCTCAAGAAAAGATGGCTCCGGGAAACAGGCGGGCCAGACTCAGGATCTCGCCCGTTCCTTGGCTGCTGTAGGGCTGGCTGCGGCCTCCAAAGGCAGTTGCCCCTGTAGGAATCCAGGAAGGATAATGGGCAAACTCGGCCATTGGGCTCATTATATTTTGAGAAATACTGAACTCATCGGTCGGCGGGGTTTTCCCAAGGCAGCGGCGTGATTGTTATCGACGACATCTCCAAGCGGTTTGGCGGCATTAGCGCGGTGGATCACTGTTCCTTCCGCATCGAAACCGGTCGGATTACGGGCTTGATCGGCCCGAATGGGGCAGGGAAGACCACGCTCTTTAACATCATCGCCGGGTTTATTCGGCCCAGCAGCGGGCGCATCTGGCTGGATGGGGAAGACATCACCGGCCTGCCCCCTCACCATCTGTTCCGTCGAGGGCTGGTGCGCACCTTTCAGATCCCGCGGGAGTTTGGCCGCATGACCGTCTTGGAGAACTTGATGGTGGTTCCCCCCAACCAGATAGGGGAAAACCTGTTCGCCACTTGGTTCGGTTGGCGGCGGGTGCAACGACAAGAACGCAACCTGCAAGCTCGGGCGGAAGAGGTTCTGGAACGGCTGAACCTGATCCATCTGCGGGATCAACTGGCCGTCACCCTTTCCGGGGGGCAAAAAAAACTCTTGGAACTGGGACGTACCTTGATGACCGATGCACGGGTGATCCTGCTGGACGAGCCGGGGGCTGGCGTCAACCGCACCCTGCTGGCGGATTTGATGCGCTTTATCGAGTATCTCAACCGCGAGCGGGGCTGCACCTTTTGCATCATCGAGCATGACCTGGATCTGGTGACCCGTCTCTGCGACCATGTGGTGGTCATGGCTGCCGGCAAGGTTCTCACCCAGGGATCCATGGAGGAGATCAAACAAAACCCAGCCGTGCGGGAGGCCTATTTGGGATCTGTGGCACTGGCCGACTCCCTAAACCCACCCCAACCCTCCCCTCTGCCTTCGGAGGGATCCCTCTCATGACCCCTTTGCTGGACATCCAAGATCTCTACAGCGGCTACCGGGGGGTGGACATCCTCAAAGGGATCCACCTGAAGGTGAACCCTGGGCAAATGGTGGTGATCATCGGCCCCAATGGAGCCGGCAAATCGACAGTGCTGAAATCCTTATTTGGCTTGGCCACCATCCGCTCAGGCCGAGTGCTGTTTCAGGGATCCGACATCACCCACCTGCCCGCTGAGCAACTGGTGCGACGGGGAATCGGCTTTGTGCCCCAGACCAACAATGTCTTTCCTTCCCTCACCGTGCAAGAGAACCTGGAGATGGGGGCCTTCATCCGACGCGACAACCCTGCCGCCCAACTGGAGCGGGTTTATGAGCTGTTTCCACCCCTGAAAGAGAAACGACGCCAAGCGGCGGGATCCCTATCGGGTGGACAACGGCAGATGCTGGCCATAGGGCGAGCGTTGATGGTGGAGCCGCAGTTGTTGTTGCTGGATGAGCCGACCGCCGGCCTGTCGCCGCTGTATATAGAACAGACCTTCGCCCTCCTGCGAGAGATCAACCGTCTTGGCATCAGCATCCTCATGGTGGAGCAAAATGCCAAGCAGGCCCTGAAGATGGCGGACTGGGGCTATGTCTTGTCCACGGGAGAAAACCGCTTTGAGGATACTGGCCCCAACTTGTTGAACAATCCTGAGGTGCTGGAGCTGTTCTTGGGCGGGTGAGGCCCTCACCCCCCTCCCCTCACTCAAAACAAAAGGAGAGGAGGGTCAAGCGGGGCTGGCCAGTTGCTGCTTGCGCAGTTGAGCTGCTTGGTTGAGAAGAGCCTCCACAAACGTCATCGCTTCTTGGGCGGAGTGACCGGCAGTGAGTTGGGCCAGTTCTTCGCGGCGTTCTCGTTCTCCCAAAAGCTCCACCCGCACAGAAGTTCGCTTTTGGTGCACCACCTTGTGAACCCGCAGGTGGTGATCCGCCAGGGCAGCGATCAGGGGTTGGTGGGTGACGCAGAGGATCTGGTGATCTCGGGCAATGCTGTGCAGCTTGGTGGCGATGGCTTGCGCCACTTTGCCGGACACGCCGGTATCGACTTCGTCGAAAACCATGGTGGCCACCGGATCGATGCGGCTGAATACGGCTTTCAAGGCCAGCAGAAAACGGCTCATCTCGCCGCCGGAGGCAATGCTGGCCAAAGGTTGAAGAGGCTCACCCGGGTTGGGGCTGATCCAAAAGCTCACCTGATCCACCCCCTCTGCTGTCGGGGGGCCGGGTTGGATCTGCACCCGGAATTGCACTGCGCTCATCCCCAGCGGCCTGAGCTCTTCTATGAGGGCCTTTTCCAGTTGACAGGCCGCTTGTTGCCGCAGTTGGGAGAGCGCTTGGCAATGGCGCTCCAGGTCTTGGGCAGCTTTGTCCAGCCGCACCTGCAATTCCTCTAGGTCGGTGTTGTCTCCTCGCAGTTGGGCCAACTGCGCCTGCACCCGCTCCGCATGGGCCATCACCTCGGCCAAGGTCGGGCCGTATTTGCGGCAGGCTTGTCTGAGTTGCGCCAAGCGCCGTTCAATTTTGTTCAACCGACCGGGATCCGCCTCCAGCGTCTCGCCGTAGCGAATTAGCTCTCGCCCCACCTCCTCCACCTGAATGAGAGCGCTGCTGACCATTTCCGCCAGAGGGGCTAGGTCGGGATCCCGCTGGGTCATGGTCTGGAGCAACCGTTCTACCTGGCCCAACAGATCGGCGATGGCCGGTGAGCCGCTGTCGTTTTGATAGAGCAATTGGTGAGCTTCGTAGCTTTGCTGTTGCAGTTCCACGCGGTGGGCCAGGCGCTCCCGTTCCCGCTCCAGCTTGGCCATTTCGTCGGGATCCTCCAGGCGCAGGGCGGCCAGCTCTTGCGCTTGAAACTCCAGTAGGTCTAGCCGTTGCAGGCGCAGTTGTTGGCTTTGCTGGCGGGATTCCACCTCTGTTTTCAGTTGGTTCCAGGTTTGGTAAAGGGCAGCCACCTCCGCCCGTGTTCGCAACAACTCTTCGCCGCCAAAGTCGTCCAGCCAACGGCGCTGGGTTTGGGGAGATTGGATTTGAACGGTTTGCCCCTGGGCGGTGATCTCCACCAATTTGGCCCGCAGGCTGAGCATCTGGGCTTTGTTCACCAGCACCCCATTCACCCGCAGGCGGCTGGTGAGCTTGCCGTTGCGCAACACCAGCTCGCGACTACAAACCAGGCCCTCCTCTAGGGGGTCGATGTGCTCTTGTTCTAGCCAGGCTTGCAGTTCAGGATTAGGACTGAAGATCGCTTCCACCAGACCTCGTTCGCTGCCAGTTCGCAGAGCCCGAGCTGTACCTCCTAGAGCTGCATCCAGAGCATCGAGGATAATGGATTTGCCGGCCCCGGTTTCTCCGGTGAGCACGTTTAGCCCCGCTCGAAAGGGGATCTCCAATTGCTCGATCAGGGCAAAGTTCTCGATCCGCAGCAGGCGCAACATAGGGATCCCGTGGGCTCAGCGTGCCGTTGGCAGTTTTCAGGATAGGGCTTGCGGGGTCGCTCTGTCCCACGTTAGCGTACCCACCATCCCTCGGTAGACGGGTACTGTTAGCGCAGCGGTGCGGAGCACTACCCGTTCTGGTTTGGGGATCGGAAATTGGCAGCCCGGCTCAGCCGGCCAGGGGGTAGCGCTCCATCAGGTAGCAGAGGCAGTCTTGGCGGATGATGCGGCTGTTGAGGGTGAGCATGCCCGGCATGATGGGCACGCTGGTGCGAATTTCTCCATTGCAGGCATAGAAAAAGCGATCCGCCACATTTTGGCCCTGCTCGTCTTGCACCTCCAGGTGGAAGCCGTTGTTCGTCCAGCCAATAGGGGTGTGGGGGGGAAGCTCCCGAAAATTGAGGAGATCCAAATTCGGCGGGAAGCGGATGTGAGAGGGGGATCCCTCTTGGTTGCCATCCTCTTCCCCAAAGCTGAAGCTCACCTGATCCGGGATTTTGACAATGGCGACGCTGTGGAAGAGGTCGATATCTTGGCGGAAGACAGGGCGCTGCGGGATCGCCGACAGGTGCAGGCAGGCTTCCAAGAATTCGTAGGCATGCTGGGTGCCGTGGGGCTGATCCGGCTTGCCGCATTCCAGGGTCACCGCCGGGCAGAAGCGCCCGAAGGCCATGCTCTGTACCCCTTCTGGCTTGGTGAAATAGAGGACAGTGCGCCCAAACAGGGTGGCCAGGTGCAGGGTAGGGGCATCCAGGTGATTGACACAGGCGTAGTGGGGGTTGGTGCCCGTGTTGTTGTGGATATCGACGCTGGCAAAAACGCCCCGCCGCTGCATTTGCTGCAGGACGGCCTGGGCCATGGCGTGCTCGGGGGTGGAGCCGGGGCCCCAAATGCGGTTGTAGTCGGGTTGGCCGTCCAGCCGCCGTTGTCCTTGACGGGCTGCCTGAACATTGCCGATGAAGAGGGAAAGGGAGCGGGGCAATTCCCGTTCGCGGCAGCGGTGCAGAGGACTGTAGCGGCGGAGAAGCTGTCGCACCGCCTGCCAGCCGGTGGTTTCGTTGCCGTGCAGCAGCACAGAGACAAACAGGGCCGGATCCCGTCGCCCCGGCAGATGGATGAGGGTTGGCCCACCCAATCGGTCGTAAAGCTGATGGGCCTCTAGATCCAGCAGTTGATCCGGTAGATGATCGAGAACGGTGAGCATACTGTTTGGGCTAAGAGGCTCGACTCAAACTTCTGGCTTCTGGCCTCTCTCCCTGGAGTAGGGGGGAGCAGAAGTCCAACGAAGTCCTTGGTCGCGAATGAACCGTTTCGCTGCGGTAGCTCGGGTCGCAACAAGGCCATCTGAGAGAGAGTTTGCCCACTCGAGATGCGGGCCAGGGATCCGTCCTGCCGCCGCGGTGGCCCACCGCTGGTACAACCGGCTGTGGAGAGAGCCCTAGCTGAGATCCCAGGTGTGTACCGGTTGGCCTTGCCGCTGCCGTTCCCAGTAGGCACAGGTCAATTGTTGCATATCTTTACCATGCCGAGCCACGTAGCGGCGCTGCCAGGTGGCCCCATTCTGCCCCGACTCGACGCGGGCGCGGAGAATGCCCAGATACACTTGGATATCCTGTTGGGCCAAGTTCAGTTGGGCCAGCCCTCCCTCGGCCAGGGGGATCAGCTCTTCCAGCAGCAATTGGCGCAGGGATCCCTGCCAACCCTTGAGCCAAGTGATGGGGGCCTCCAGGCCGAAGCGGGCAGCCGTGTAGAAATTGGCGCGGCACTGGGCAAAGCTTAGCTCCTGCTCGGGGGAAACGGGCTGGGATCCCAAGGCTTGCACCAGACCAAAGTAGAAGGCCGCATTGGCGATCATGTCGGGTAGGGTTGGGCCTGCCGCTGCCACCCGCTGTTCGATGCGCAGATGGGGAACCGGATCCAAGCCGATCAGGGGTCGGTTCCAGCGCCAGATGGTGCCGTTGTGGAGGCGCAAATGGGCCAGCTCTGATGGGGAAGTGGCTAACCTTTGTGGCAATACCACCGGGTAGCGATGCAGGTTTTCCCAGAACAGCTCCATCAGGGATCCCTGTACATAGCCTTGCCCGAAGGTGACGCGGGGGTAGTGGGTGGGGGAGGGCGGGGGTGGCCCATCCAAAGCTTGCTCAAACAAAGGGATGCGGGTTTCTGCCCACAGATCGTGCCCGAACAGGTAGGGGGAATTGGCCGCCAGCGCCACCAAAGGGGCCGAGGCGATGAGAGAAGCGTTGAAGTAGCGGGCTGCCTGGTGGGGGGCCACCTGCAGATGGATTTGGAAAGAGGTGGTCGCCGCTTCCAGCATGATGTCGGGGTGAGCCACCCGCAACAGGGTGGCAGGCCCTTCGATCTCCAGCCCCAGAGACGGGATCCCTGGGGATTGCTCGCGCCGGTGCAAGTTCAGGATTTGCTCATTGAGGGCCAGGTAACGCTTGCGGGGGGAGATCATCTCCAAGGTCAGTTGCTTTTGCTGCACCGTGGGCAAAATCCCGATCATCATCAACCCCGCCTGCAAGTGTTCGGCCACCCGGCAACAGCGATCCCACGTTTGGCCCAGCTCTTGCTGAAACTGCCGCAGAGCCGAGCCGACCAAAACTTGGGGCCGGCTGTTGATCTCCACGTTGAACTGGGCCAGTTCCGGCACCACCAGCGGATCGTTCACCGCTTCCAGGTAGGCTGAGTTTATCGGGGCCGGATCTCCCTGAGGGGTCACCAGCCATGCCTCCAGCTCAAACCCGCCCACCGGGGATCCCTGGGCAAAGGGCTGACAAGCCGGATCCAGCCCCGGCGCACCGGCCAACCAGCGCTCCAGCAAATCCGTCTCTTGCCGGAGTTGAGCGGCGAACTTGGCAAAGTCTTCGGCGCCAAAGCTGAGGCAGGCAATCTCCTGGCCCATCGAGAGAACTCCGCAGAGGGCATGACACCACTGTACTGTCCTTCTCAGGGTCTTCAGCTCTCCAGGAGAAAAATATGGGCAGGCATCGTCCAGGGATCCAACTTGATGTAGTTGGTGGATCCCTGCCAGGAATACTGCTGGCCGTCCAACAGATCGGTCAGCTTAAAGGTTTGCCAATGCTCCAAATCCAGAGCCCCCAAGTTGAGGGTGACCCAGCCGGACTGAATGTGGAAAGGATCCAAATTCACTGCCACCAAAATGCGGTTATCGCCACTGAAGGTGCGCTTGGAATAGCAAATCAGGGCCTCGTTGTCGGTGGGATGAAACACCAAGCTCCAGTCGCTCTGCAGGGCCGGGTTTTGTCGCCGGATCCGGTTCACCTGCTGGATCAAAGGCCGCAAGTTATCCGGGGCATCCAGATCCCAGTGGCGGATTTGATATTTTTCCGAGTCCAGATATTCTTCGCTGCCGGGACGGAGCGGGCGGTTTTCGCAGAGTTCAAAAGCCGGGCCATAGATGCCGTAGCTGGCCCCGAGGGTAGCCGCGAGGATCAAACGCAGCATAAAAGCCGGGCGACCCCCCTTTTGCAAAAACTCGTTCAAAATATCGGGCGTATTGGGCCACAGGTTGGGGCGATAGTACTCCCGCATTGAGCTTTGGGTGAGCTCGGTGAAATACTCGGTCAGGCCCCACTTGTCGTTGCGCCAAGTGAAATAGGTGTAGGACTGGGTAAAGCCCAGCTTGGCCAGCGATTTCATCAGTTTTGGGCGAGTGAACGCTTCGGACAGAAAGATCGTCTCCGGGTGCTTGGCTTTGATCTGACCAATACACCACTCCCAAAAGCCGAATGCCTTGGTGTGGGGGTTATCCACCCGGAAGATCTTGACCCCCTGGTCAATCCAGTATTCGATCACACCTTTCAATTCTTCCCAAAGGGCTTGCCAGTTTTCTGTTTCAAAGTTGAGGGGATAGATATCCTGATACTTTTTGGGCGGGTTCTCCGCATATTGAATGCTGCCATCGGGCCGCTTTTTAAACCATTCCGGGTGCTCTTTTACATAGGGGTGATCCGGAGAGCATTGAAAGGCAATATCCAGGGCGATGTCGATGTGGAACCGTTTGGCTTCCGCCACCAGATGATGAAAGTCGGCCAGGGATCCCAATTGGGGGTGAATGGCTTTGTGCCCGCCTTCCAGCCCGCCGATGGCCCAGGGAGAACCCACGTCCTCTGGCTCGGCGGTCATGGCATTGTTTTTGCCCTTGCGAAAGGTGCGCCCAATGGGATGGATGGGGGGCAGGTAAAGCACATCAAAGCCCATTTCCGCAATCAGCGGCAGCCGCGCGACCACATCTCGGAAGGTGCCGTGGGTGTGTTCGTTGGGGCCACAGGAGCGGGGAAACAGCTCGTACCAGGCACTGAAGCGGGCTTTGACCGGATCCACCCAAACCCGCCGCTCTGGGTAGGTGCTGACAAAAGGGCGCTCGCCGTAAACCTGCATCAGGGATCCCAACGTGGGGGATAGGGCTGCTTCTATGGCGGGATCCCCCCCTTGGCGGAGTGTTTGGGCGTAGTTGCGCAGCTTTGCCTGCAGAGAGTGCTCCGCGCCGCCACCGCGATCGCCGCTTTGCTGTTGGGCGGCCCGCTCGATCAGCTCGGCCCCGATCAGCAGCTCCACAGAAACATCCTGCTCGGCCTCCACCCGCTTGTACAGATCCTGCTGCCAGGTTTTGAAGGGATCCACCCAGGCCAAAATCCGGTAAGAAGCTTGGCCGATCTGAGTGACCTGAAATTGGGCCCGCCAGCGGTCGTTGCCGATGGGATCCATGAAGATCTCCTGCCAACCCTCTGCACCGGCCTCGCGAAAACAGAGCACCGCCGAGAGCTGATCGTGGCCGTCGGCGAAGATGTCCGCTTCCACCACCACATACTCTCCCACCGTCCGCTTGATGGCGTAGCGCCCGCCGTCGATTTCCGGTGTCACCGCCTCGATGATGACGCGCTGCCGACCCTCTACTGGCCACATAGGATCCACCCTCTGTTTGTCTCCTGCCTGTTCGCAGACTGGCTACTCTCCACCCTCTGGTCAGGAAGGCTTGTCCGCCCCCCACGATACCCAGTTATTCAGGACTCCGTCCCGCCGGCGCGACTAGCCAGCCGTTACCGATACATCTTCAATGCGCAGAGCAGGAAAAGCCGTGCTGCCGTTGAAAACGGTCACCTCTTGTGAGATGGCGGAGATATTACGCAAACAATCGTAGAGATTGCCGGCAATGGTGGTCTCCAGGATGGGGCGTTTTTCGCCGCCTTTGACCAAGAAGCCCCCTTTCACCACCCCGGAAAAGTCGCCGGTGATGGGGTTGCTGCTGCCGGAAAGACGGGTGACAATAATGCCCCGCTCCATGGCATACAGCTCAGACAGGGGGGTTGTCCCCGGCGCCACTCTCAAACAAGCTGGCCCCACCCCCGGCAGGCTGCCCGCCCCCCCTGTGGCATGGCCGTTGGAGGGAACGCCAGCAGCGCGGGACTCATAGCTGTTGTACATGAAGTTGCAGAGGATCCCTTCGTGAACCAAGGGGGTGATTTGGCGAGGGATCCCTTCGCGGTCGAAGGGCTCAATGGGGTAGCCGGGCAGGCCCAGGCCTTCAGAAACCACGGTGAGCAACGGGCTGGCGATCCGGGATCCCATTTTTTGCGCCAGAGGGCTTTTGCCTTTGCGCACCGCATCTGCCCCCAAGACAAAGAGGAGATCCCCCAGGAAGTCCTCCACCACATCTGGAGGGAGAATGATAGGGCCGCGAAAGCTCTCCCCTTCGGTAGCCCCCAGCGCCCCCACACATTTTTGGACAAAGCGATCAAAAGCCCGCTCCAGCGTTGGGATGAGATCGGCCCGCTTCTGGACGCTGTCGCCGTCGTAGGCAAAGCTGCCCACCTCGTCCCCGTCGATGGCCATGCCAAACAGGGATCCCCCCGCCTCGACACTGTGGTAGTTGGCCCGGATGCCGGTGGAAGAGGCGATAGCCAGGGTCTCTTCCTCAACGCTGAGGGAGCCGTTGTCGATGGTGATGCGAGGGTCTTTGGATCGCACCCACTCCAGCAATTGGGATCCCAACTGGGTCAGGGTGGCGGCATCCAGTTCCAGCAGCCCCGGATCAAGGGCAAAGGGCACCTGGGGCAGAGGTTGGGGCTCCGGCAGCCCGTTCAGGGGATCCGCCGGCGAAGCCTTGGCCATGGTCACAGCCTCAGCCGCCGTCTCAGCTAACTCTTCCGGGCGGTTGGAGGTGGCAAAGCCCAGCCTGCCGCCACAGAAAACCCGAATGCCGAACAGGGTCTCGCTGCTGCTGCGGGCCAGGTTCAGGTCGTTTTTTTCAAACGTGACTTCCGTTTCCCGGCCTGAGTTGGCAAACACTTCTGCCTGGTCGGCTCCAGCGGCCAACGCCTTGTACACACCCTGTTCACAAAGATCCAGCAGGTTTTCCGGGGAAATGATGGAGCTGGGCATAGAAAGCGGGATAGCAAGAGGACAGTCCTATTATCGGCTATGGCTCAGGGATGCCTTTCCCAGCCCCCTGCGGCCCATGGGATCCCAGCACCCACCCCTTCGTCCGACAACGTGACCCTGGTGCGCACCGTTCCAGCCCGCTCCCCCTGGGCAACAATCAGCAGAGAGCATGACTCTAGTCAATAATAAGCTCAACTATACTGAAAATAATGTATAATAT
>NZ_JANSIH010000027.1:0-1419 GCF_047462075.1 Synechococcus sp. R55.2 | reverse complement strand
TTACGCCTTGCGGCACTAGATCCTAAGTCTAGCGCGTCTGCCGTTCCGCCACGTCACTCTCACCCATGCTAGCTCGCCCTCTGGGCCAGGGCGACCTGTAGGGCAGCAGTCTCAGCATCATCGTCATCTCGAATCGGAATCCCGCTCCAAGTCGCGAAAAAGAGGTGTGCTCAGGTAGCGTTCCCCAAAACTAGGCTGGATCATTACAATCCGCTTGCCAGCGTTTTCCGGTCGCCGCCCCACCTGGATGGCTCCCGCCAAGGCAGCCCCGGTGGAAATGCCGGAGAGGATCCCTTCTTCCTTGGCCAGGCGACGGCTGTAGACCATGCTCTCTTCATCTTCCACCGCAATCACCTCATCCAGCAGGTCGCGCCGCAGCACATCAGGCACGAATCCCGCTCCGATCCCTTCAATGCGATGAAAGCCGGGCCGGCCACCACTCAAGACAGCACTGGCCTTGGGTTCAACGGCCACCAGTCGAATGGCCGGGTTTTTCCCCTTCAAAAACTCGCCCGCCCCCGTGATGGTGCCGCCGGTGCCTACCCCTGCCACCAGGATGTCCACCTGACCATCGGTATCTTCCCAAATTTCCGGGCCGGTGGTTCTGGCATGAATCTGGGGGTTGGCGGGATTGGTGAACTGGCCCAACATATAAGCGTTGGGAGTGCGGCGGACGATCTCTTCGGCCTTCCAGATGGCTTCCCCCATGCCTCCAGCACTGCTGGCCAGATAAACCTCTGCCCCGTAGGCTTTCAACAGCAGTCGCCGCTCAAGGCTCATGCTCTCAGGCATGACGATGATGAGCCGGTAACCCTTGGCAGCAGCGGCCATGGCCAAGCCAATGCCGGTATTGCCAGAGGTGGGCTCCACCAAGATGGTCTTGCCGGGGGTGATCAAGCCAGCTTGTTCGGCAGCCTCGATCATGCTGACGGCAATGCGATCTTTCACCGAGGCGGCGGGGTTAAAGCTCTCCAACTTCACCACAATCTCGGCCAGACACCCTTCCGACTGAGGGATCCGATTCAACCGCACCAGCGGGGTGCGACCGATGAGCTGGGTGATGTTGGCGGCAATTTTCATGGCTAACAAAAAGGAAGCAACCAATTGCAACAGCGGGCCGTAGGCCTTAAGTCCAGAGCACTCGGGGGCCTTGTGCGATGCTAACCCTTAAATCAACTCCCCGGCGCTCCCCTTTCAGCTTACTAGCGCAGGAGCCCCGCCCTCTGTCCACAGGGCGAGGGTCGGGAGGAATGCGGAGTTACGATGATATAACCATGACCCAAGTCCTGACCATTTCCTGCAAGCTCAAGGTGTCTCAGTCGCAAGCCGCAAAGTTGGATGCGACCTTGGAGGCTTTCGGCCACGCCTTGAACTGGGTCAACCAAAACAAACCCGAGAAGGTCGCCAACGCCGTCAAAC
>NZ_JANSIH010000026.1:0-1423 GCF_047462075.1 Synechococcus sp. R55.2 | reverse complement strand
AGAAAGGGGAATGGGGTAGAGCCACTCTGGGAGGAAGAGGAGCGCGGAGGCATCAATAAAGTTCCCAGTTTAGGACTGTGTTGTTGCTGTACTTTAGCTTATCGCCCCTCAGGATAAAGCACAAAGAGATGCCAACGCCACATTGACCAGAAAACTGGGTTACAAGCCCCGCCCTTTATGACGGCTTCTTGATACAGTAACTGCGAACTCCGCCAGCTTGTTCGCCTGCGGCGGCACTGAGTGCTTCGTGGTGCAGTACCTCTTACTAGAGGGACATTAGAGGGACAAAGTATCTGGGAGTCTCTTCCCAGTAATTAGGGCGGCGGCATCCCTCTTCGTGCATAGGGATGGAGCAGTACAGCCTGTTAAGGAATCAAGGGGCACAGTAGCAACACCTAGCAAACCAACTTCGGAAGCAGAATGGATTGATGAGTAGTCAAGAGGTCTCTGCTATCTGCTCCATCCCATACTTCCCGGCTCTGGAAAACTGCCGGATAAAAGGCTTCAATACCGACCACATCCTCTCAATCGGATTCAACTCTGGTGCATACACAGGCAGGTCTATGATCCGCGCACCTGTTCCTTGAATCAAACCCTCCACTTCCGAACTCTAATCACCACCTTCCGCGCATCCAGTTCCGGACATGAGTCACTTTGCAAAAACTCCAGAAAATTGCTCTTCTGCATTCCACCCTTGATAACACAACAGCCTACTGCCTCTCTCCAGGAAATAGCTTCAATAATCTTATGTTTTTTCCCTTTGCATCTCTGACGGTAACTGTAAGCTCTTTGACTGCGTAAACTCCGAGATACCCCTCCGTTCCATTGCCTCTCACACCCTTGTCTGGTCTAGAATAGCTATATCTTCCACTGGTATATTCTTGACTTCTTAGCTATAGGCTAATTGTTGCCTTTGCACCTCCTCTTCTCTGATTTTTACACTGCGGTAATTCTTTTTTAGCGTCATTCCTCGCTTTTTTAAAAAGTTGTCTATCGTAACAGCACTCACATCAGTATCCAGTTGCTCTCGTAGCAGTTCCTGATACTACCACGGATAATAGTTCAGGCGCCTTTCAATGACCGTCATAACTTCTTGCCGGTGTTGTTCCAGAATACCTACTCGCTTTGTGCCGACTTTCTTGGGGGATAAATCCTGAGTTTGTTGATACTGATGCACCCAGTGGTGCAGTGTTCTTTGGGTTACCATGAACTGTTCCGCTACCTGGCGAGTGGAGGTCTTGCCTGCCTGATAAGCTGCCACAACTCTTTGGGATAAATCTAACAAATAGGTTGGTATATATCTCTCTTTTCTCTTGGATACTTGTATCCTAATTCATAGGCTGTAATCGGTGAAGTGCCAAAAATGATTCTGATTCTTGTTTCAGCATCGTTGCCGAGCAACCGCTAGGGTGTAGAGACGCGG
>NZ_JANSIH010000025.1:0-11639 GCF_047462075.1 Synechococcus sp. R55.2 | reverse complement strand
ACGGTGGAGGTGGATGTGGGCGGTGGCTTGCCCCAGATCACCTTGGTGGGACTGCCCGATGCCGCCGTTCAGGAAGCCAAAGAGCGGGTGCGGGCGGCGATCAAGAACTCCGGCTTTGCTTTACCCCAGCGGCGGATCATCGTCAACTTGGCCCCTGCCGATCTGCGCAAAGAGGGCCCCAGCTTCGATCTGACCATCGCCATTGGGATCCTGGCGGCCTCAGGGGTGATTGAGCGGGAAGCTCTGGCCAACACCCTGATGGTGGGGGAATTGGCCCTAGACGGCACCCTACGCCCGGTGGCCGGGGTTCTGCCCATTGCCGCCAGTGCTGCTGAGATGGGGATCCGCCGCCTGGTGGTGCCCCAGGAAAATGGGCCGGAAGGAGCAGTGGTGCAAGGGATCCAAGTGTATGGGTTGCCTTCCTTGGCGGCGGTGGTGAACTGGCTGCAGCACCCGAACGGGGTTAAGCCGATCCAGATCCAACCGCAACAGATGGTGTCGGCCAATTGGGAATCCCCTCTGGACTTGGCGGACGTAAAAGGACAAGAACACGCCCGGCGGGCCTTGGAGATAGCGGCGGCAGGTGGGCACAACTTGTTGCTGGTGGGCAGCCCTGGGGCGGGCAAAACCATGTTGGCCCGGCGACTGCCCGGCATTTTGCCCCAGTTGCAGTGGGAAGAGATGTTGGAGATCACCCGCATCTACTCGGCAGCCGGCCTGTTGCGGCAAAATCTCCACCTGGGTGGACAAACCGCCTTGATCACCCAGCGGCCCTTTCGCGCGCCTCATCACTCGGCTTCGGCAGTGGCCTTGGTAGGTGGGGGATCCTACCCCAAACCCGGCGAGATCTCGCTGGCCCACCATGGCATCCTCTACCTGGATGAGCTGACGGAGTTCCGGCGGGAGGTGTTAGAGGTGCTGCGCCAACCCCTGGAAGACGGCAAGGTTACCATCTCCCGCGCCCGCGTTTCCCTGGAGTTTCCCGCCCAAACCACCCTGGTGGCCTCCACCAACCCCTGTCCCTGCGGCTTTTACGGGGATCCGGTTCACCCCTGCACCTGCACGCCGCAACAGCGGGAGCGCTACTGGTCCAAACTTTCGGGGCCCCTGTTGGATCGGATTGACTTGCAGGTGCGGGTGAGTCGCCTCAAGCCGGAAGAAATTGTTCGCGCCCAGAGCGGCGAGCCCTCCCAAGCGGTGCGGCAACGGGTGGAACAAGCCCGGCAACGGCAACGGCAGCGCTTCCAACAGGAGCCCGGGATCCACTGCAACGCTCAGATGCAATCCCGCCACCTGCGGCAGTGGTGCTCCCTTTCGGATCCCTGTCGCAAGCTCTTGGAAAGCGCCATCCAAAAGTTGGCCCTGTCTGCGCGGGGGAGCGACCGCATCCTCAAGGTGGCCCGCACCATCGCCGATCTCGAGGGCGCGGAGGCCATTGCCCCCACCCACATTGCCGAAGCGATTCAATACCGCAGCCTGGATCGCGCTCGGCTGTAAAGCCCAAGCGCTCGGCGCCGCTGACGCGACCACCCCCAGCCCCCCTCCCAGATAGGGTTTCCCTCACTGCCAGAGCTCCGGCCTGCCCTACGGGATCCCATCCCCTGTTTTGCTGGGAAAAAGCTGCCCCCCTTGCACCTGAAGGATTTGGGCGGCCTTGAGCCAGCTGGCGTCGAAGGATCCCAGATGGGTGGTGGTAACCAAGGTTTGCACGCGCTCCTGAATGGCTTCCAAGAGCTGGTTTTGCCGCTGCAGATCCAGCTCGGCCAGCACATCGTCCAAGAGCAGCAAGGGCGGATCCCTGACCACCTGCTCGATCAGCTCCAGCTCCGCCAATTTCAGAGCCAAAACCAGAGTGCGCTGCTGGCCTTGGGATCCATAGGCGCGGGCGGCAACTCCGTTAATGCACAGCTCCACTTCATCCCGATGGGGGCCCACCAGAGAGCTGCCCAGGGAGTGTTCGGCGGCGGCTTTGGCGCGGATCTCGGCCAAAAACTGGGCTTGGATCACTTCGGGGCTGGCCTGGGGATCCGGCAGGGGCACTTGGGGTCGATAGGTAAGGGTCAGGGTTTCCCGTCCACCGCTAATGACCCGGTGCCAGTGAGCAGCCAAAGGCTCCAGCCGTTGCAGCAGCCGGGCGCGGCGGCGCATAATTCGGCTACCGGTGGTGGCCAGTTGGGCATCCCAGAAGGCCATCTGCGAGAACTGAACGCCAGCAGCCGCTTGCGTTAGCGGGACAGAGTCCTTGGGATCCTGCTTCAAAAGGGCGTTGCGCTGCCTGAGGATCTGGCGATATTGCTCCACCAGGCCGAGATAAACCGGCTCCAGTTGCAGCAACACCCCGTCCAACCAATGGCGCCGCGTCTCCGGAGCGCCCCGCACCAGCTCCAGATCCAGGCTGGAGAACACCACGGCATTCACCTGTCCCAAAAAGTCCGCCTGGCGGCGCAGCACCTGCCCGTCCACCTTCAGGGATCGCCTGCCGCTGCTGCGCAGCTCCATCACCAGCTCATGGGCCACACCCAGCCGTTCAACCGTGGCGGCAATCTGGGCTTGTCGCTCCTCTTGGTATACCAGCTCCCGATCCCGGCTGGCCCGCCGCGAGCGCAAGGTGGCCAACAGCTCCACCGCTTCCAGCAGGTTGGTCTTGCCCTGGGCGTTCTCCCCCACCAGGATGGTTTTGGGCGCGTCAAAGGTGATCTCTTGATCCCGGTAGTTGCGAAAGTGGCGCAGGTGCAGAGAACGCAGGTACACTAAGGGCAGATGTAAAGACGCGATCAATATCTAACCAAGAACAGCCCCCGCTTTGGGGGCTTTCACTTTGACCCAACTGCAGCAGGGGCAAGAGAAGGTAGAGGGGTTAACCCCGAAGACTCAGCCAGCAGGGATCCCCTCTATCCCCAGTTCCGGGTAGGCCAGATCAGCGCCTGGTCAGGGTAGTCATCCCCCCGAGGCGCTCAGCCGCCAACAGGTGTAGGGCAGCGCGGGCGGAGTAGAGGGCAGCTTTGCTACGGCTGTAGTCGGCGAAGGTGTAGCTGCTGGGATCCGTACTTACGTCGCCCAACAGGTTCTGCACTTGATTCTGCAGGTCAGAGACGCTGCCGGAGTTGATGTTGGCGAAGGCCATCTCCGCTTGCAGCCGGCTGAGGTACTCCTGAGCCCGGAAAGGGGCCTCGAAGAAGGAACGGCCAGGGCGGCCCATGAAACCCAGCTCCGCTTCGTAGAGAACTTTGGCTGCTTTGGCTAAGTTTTCCGCTGCTTTGGCCTGCTCGCGGGCGGCGAAGAAGTTCCCCGCCTCAAGTGAGGCTTGGGCGTTGGTGAACCTCTCCTGGCCGTGTTCCAAAAGGCGGGCAGCCTCTGGGGAAGACCCCCGCTGAGAGAGGAAGCTGGCTTCGGCCAGGTGTCGCTGCGCCTTAGCCAGATCGCGGCTGGCTCGCTCAAGATCCCGCGGGCGCTGCCAAGTTGGCTGTACCTGAAGGGGAGCTGTGGCTTCAGGAGCAGAGCGTCTGCCCCGCTGGGCTTGCGCCGGGGATCCCAGCACCAGGGGGGTGAGCAGAACCAAAATCGGCAGAGAACAACCCAGAGCGCGAGCAAAAGAGGAACGAATCGTCATTGGTCATAGACTCCAATCGACAGGACAAGCCGGTTTGGGTTATCGCGGCTCATCTTGAGAATGGCGGAGAAAAATGACGTGAAGATGACAAGGGCAGCTCTACCGTAAATATCGATCCCTCTCCCACTTGGCTGGCCACTCGCAGGGATCCCCGATGGGCGGTGACGATCTGCTGGGCCAAGGCCAGGCCCAGACCGAACCCACCCGTATGGCGAGCACGGGTTTCATCCACCCGGTAAAACCGCTCAAACAGATGGGGCAGATGCTCGGGGGGAATGCCAATGCCTGTATCCTTGACGTGGAGGTAAGCGCGCTGGCGCTGGCTTTCCAGGCTCACCTGCACTGTGCCGCCTGCAGGGGTGTACTGCAGGGCATTGCGCAGTAGGTTCTCGATGGCCTGCCGCAGCAGGGCAGCGTTCCCCCGCACAAGCCAACCCCCAGAAAGATCCGTCTCAGGCAGGTGGCATTGCCAGTGAAGGCCAAGGGCCTCAGCTTGGGGGCGGTATTGCTCGCTCAGCTCCTGCAACAGCGCTCGCAAATTCAGAAGCGGCAGATCCTCCAGGGGCAGGGATCCCTGCTGGCGGGCCAACTGCAGCAAGGTATCGATCAGCACGCTGAGGCGGCGGGCACCGCTCACCACCTTTTCCAGGCGAGGTTGAGCTTGTTCCGGGGCCAGCAGAGCCATTTGAGCATTGCTCATCAGGGCGGCCAGGGGGGCGCGCAACTCGTGGGAAGCATCGGCAGTGAAGCGTTGCAACTGCTCGTAGGAGCGACGAATCGGCTGCATCGCCAGCCCCCCCAAGATCCAGCCGGCCCCGCCGATCAACGCCAGCGTCAGCGGGATCCCGATCCCCAACCCCCAGCGCAAGCGACCCAGGGTAAGTTGCAGCGGTTCCAGGGGCACCGCCAGTTGCAAGTAGCCCAGTAGCTTTTCCTCCTGCTGCACCGGCAGCGTGAGCTGGCGCAACAGTAAGCCGCTCTCTCCTTCCACCGTTTGGAAACCCAGTTGGAGATGGTGAGGCGGGCCATCCAAGTCAAACAGCTCCAGAGGAGGCCGGGATCCCGTGTACTGGCGCAGGGATCCCAAGCTTTCCCTTCCGGTGCCGGGAGCAGGATCGAACCAGCGCACATAGGCCAAGTGATGGTCGAGGGGTTGGGTTTTCCCCCCCAAAAAGGGCACCTCGTTCAACACCAACCGCCACTGCCCCTGGCGCAGCTCGTACTTAATGGCTGCCGCCATGATCCTGGCCTGAACCTGCAGCTCCTCGTCAAAAGCCTGCAACTGGTTCTCCACTTCCAAGCGGTAGAAGACGGCGGCAAACACCAGCAGGATCCCCCCCATGACCCCGGCAAAGCTGCGGGCCAAGCGACGGCGGCTGTGGTGAAACACCAGGGATCCCGTCCCTCTTGTCGCAGCCTTCTGCCCCAGGTGCGGCTGAAGGGGGTGTGCCAGGGAAACCCAGTTCCAGCCCAGCCATGGGAGAGAATGCTTGTGTTCAGCTCTTTTCACCTCCATCGCCACCCCCTAGAAACTGCTTTCATGGGTTCTCTTCTGGAGAGGCTATGCGCAGCCGGTACCCCTGGCCATACACCGATTCCAGCCAATCTTGGGCCTCCACCTCTTTTAACCGTAGCCGCAACCGCCGCACCAACGCAGCCACGGCATTGCTCTCCGGCTCACAGCCCCATTCCCACACCGCCTGCTCGATCTGGCCCCGACTGAGCACCTGGTTGGGATGGCGCATCAGGTATTCCATCAATTGAAACTCCTTGCCCGAAAGCTGTACCTGCCTCCCCTGCCGCTCTAGGGTCAGGCTGGCCAAGTGCAAGTGCAGGGATCCCAGGCTGAGGCTGTCTCCTTGCCATTGGGGGGAACGGCGTCCCAAAGCCCGCACCCGTGCCAGCAGCTCCACCAGATCCACCGGCTTGACCAAATAGTCGTCCGCCCCCGCATCCAACCCCTGCACCACATCCGATGTTGCGTCTTTGGCAGTTAACATCAGCACCGGCGCACATCCCCCCGATTGGCGGTATTGCCGACAGAGCTGGATCCCGCTTGGCCCCGGCAGCATCCAATCCAAAATCAGGAGATCATAGGCTTTCTCCTCCATCAGCCAGGCAGCCATCTCCCCTTCCTTGGCACAGTCAACCACGTGGCCGCACTTGGACAGGGCAGCCTGTAAAGGCTCCAACTGTTCCGGGTCGTCCTCCACCAGCAAAATTCGCATCGTCCTGTGCGCCGTTGACCAAGACGGCCAGTTCCCACTGCCCAGGCTAGGATGGATCACGGAAATAGCCCTCTGCAAGGGAGAGAACAACGGTGGGGTGGCCCAAAATCCATCGGTGGCAAGATCTAGGGTTTGATTTTTGGCTGGTGCTGCCCTTGGCAGGGCTTCTTTTTGTGGCGGGGGGAGAGTGGGTGACGGGCCAAGCGCTGAGCCGTCCTCGCCGGCTAGAGCAACCTTTGGCGATTCGCAGCCAGCAACAAGCCACCTTGGCTCTGGATATTCTTTCCATTCAGGCGGAGATCCGCCGCTCCCGTGGCTACACCAAGGTGGAGGTGACTACCACCAATCCCCACCTGCGCAAGCTGGAATTTGAATTTCCACAACTGGATCCAGACCAGGTGTCGGCTCAGATTGCCCAAGAGCTTGGCCTTGCTCCCGAGCAAGTGCAGCGCCTGACCCGCTATAGCTTGGACTAGAGAGACACTCCAAGTCCGTTCAAAAAATGCGGGCTAACTGCTCGCAGGCAACTCTAATTTTCTCCAAGCTACCGGGATTGACCAAGCCGTAGTAGTCAAATCCATAAACTTTCCCAGTTTGGACGGCTTGCAACCGATTCCAAAAGGGGCGGGAACGGAAAAACGCCAAGGGATCCGCCGCCTCCGGGTTGACCACCAGCAGAACTTCTGGGTTGGCTTCCAGGATGCGCTCTGCCGAAAGGGTGACGTAGCCCCGAAAAGGCCCTTGGCTTTGCAAGGTAGCGGTGAGATTGTCCGCGCCAAAGCGTTCCAGCAGATCCCCGGCCCAGCTTTGCCGGTTGGGAGAAAGAATCGGCTGGGTGCCCACCAAGAGCAAGGTTTTGGGTCGAACGCGGGGCAGTTCCTGGGGCAAAAGGGATCCATACTGCCGCAGCAAGGGATCGGGATCCGCCCCCAAAGCAGCAGCCAGGGTGGCAATCGTCTCTTCCAAAGCAGCCCAACTGTCCACGCGGGTGAGGTAGGTGGGGATCCCCAGCTCCTGCAGCCGTTCTGCCAGAGCCTCGTGAAAGCCACTGGCCCCCACCACCCAGTCCGGTTGTAGGGCCACAAGCTGCTCCAGGTTGGGTTGGTTGCCCAGCCCCAGGCGGGTCAAGCCTTGGAAGCGGGGATCCTCCTCCAACAAACGACCGGCAGGGATCCCCACCAACCTATCGGGGGCCAAGCGATAGAGGATATCGGCAGTCAAGGTGGTGAGGCTGGCTACCCGACGAAAAGGACTCTGTCTCGCTGACAGGAGTGGCTCCTGAGGGATCCGACCTTGGGCTTGGGCCAAACGCCCCATTCCCCAGGCCCCCACGCTGGCCAGACCAAAGGCGAACAGTTGACGGCGAGAAAGACGAGACAGCATAGACAATCTCCAAAACAATTCCCAAACAGCAATCAATTGAGGGTGAACTGGATGGGCACCACCACCCAAGACTCGATGGGGGCGTTGTTTCTCAAGGCCGGGCTGAATTCCCACCGCTGCACCGCCTCCTGCGCTGCCCTATCCAGGGCGGGAAACCCACTGGAAGAGGCGATCTCCACCTGCTGCACCTGCCCCTGGGCATTGACCTTGGCCCGCAGCAGCACCTGCCCCTGTTGGCCGAGACGGCGAGCTTGAGGAGGGTAGGGGGGCGGAGGATTGCGACCGGGGATCGGGCGGGCCAGGATGTCCGGCTGGGGGTTGGCAGCCACTGTCGGTGGGGAGGAACTGGGGGTGGCAGGTGTTGGGGCAGAGGAATGGGGTTGGGCTGCACCTATACCGCCAGGTGTCCCAGTTTCAGGATCCCTTGGCCCCAATCTGCTCTCGCTGCCGGGGGAAGGCGGAGCGGCGGCAGTCTTTACGCTGGAACGGATCCCTTGGATCAAGGGGGTAAAGCGGGGCAGAGGGGTGCTTGAGGTAACCGGGGCGGAGGTGAGTGGAGTCGCTGTAAAGGTGGGGGTAACCGCCGGAGTTGGGGTGGGCTGTTCTGGCGGAGGAGTGGGTTGCGGGGTGGCTGTCGGTAATGGGGTCAGTGGAGGAGTAGGGGTGGGTTCTGGCTTTGCCGTGGGAATGGGTGTAGGGGTCGGAGTTTGCAGGGCCAGCAAAGATTCAGCCTCCGGGATGGCTGGCATCTCGATCTCTTGGGGCACAGGCTCCGGTGGAGATAGATCGTCTGCAGGGGGCGATTCCGGGGCCGGGCCGGGCGGCTCTGCTGTTGGCTCTGGTGGGAGAGATTCTATGGATTCTGAATCCGGTTCGAGCAACTGTGGCTCGGGATCCTCCAGCAAAAGCGTGACTGGGATCCGGAGTTCTGCGTCTGATAAAGGCCGGGATCCCCACCAAGCCAGCCCCAGCAGCGCCATCAGGTGCAAGAGGAGGGAAATCAACCCCTCCCGGCGCAGCGGTCGGGGATCCCTGGCTCGCAGGTGGAGGACGGTCCCCGGCGGATCTTCCCCCTCCTGGCAAGCTGTCCAGAGGGCAGCCCAGCTATAGCCGGCCACCCAAGCCTCTTGCAGCAGCTCCTCGGCACACTCCAGCCAGCCGCTCTCTCTTGCGCCAGCCCAAAGCCACAACGCCAACCAAGCCAGCCCCGCCTCCCAGGCCATGCCCGCCTGCTGCCAATACCACCCCTGCAGTCGCCACAAAAGCTGGGGACAGGACTTCCGAAGAAGAGAGAGGGATCCCTTGGGGGTGCGGGCAGGTGGCTCGGCAAGCATCGGTTAGAGCAGGATCCAGAGTAAACACGGCCTCAGGTCTTGGCCCCTAAAACCGGGTGGAAAAACTGAGCGCAGCATGCCGTCCCGGCTGGGCCCGCCGTTCCACTTCAGGGCCGACAAAGAGAGAGCGGGTTTCGGAGTAGAGAAAATACTTTTCATCAAAGAGATTGAACACCCCGAAATTCAATTGCCAGTTGTCGTCCAGGTTGTAGTAGCCCAGCAGATCCACCACGGTGTAGCCCTTGGGCACAAACGGAATTTGAGGTGGAGCGTTGGGGTTCGGTTGCACTACCTCCCGTTGCGGGTCGCGGGGATCCGCCACCAGCGTGGCCACCAACCTGGCTCCCCAGATCTGGCTGGGATCGTCGTAGTGCAGTCCCAGTACTGCCGTCAGTGGCTCAATGGAAAGGAGGGGTTTGTTTTCGGTGAGGTTATCCCCCACCGCCCAGGCAAAGCTGCCATTGAGGCTCCAGCCGGTCAAATCGGGGCTGAAGAAGTACTGCCCGGTGGCTTCTACACCATAGATGCGGGCCCGACTGACGTTCTGGCTCTGAAAGAGAGTCACCGGTGGAGGTGGCGGGCTCCCTGGCGGGCCGGGGGGTGAAGGCTCGGATCCCACCTCCCGGAAAGCCTCGATAAAGTCGTTGTAGGTGTTGTAGTAGGCGGCCAAGCTAAAGCTGGCCTGGGGGTAGATCCCCCGCAACCCCACTTCAAAGCCTTGGCTGGTTTCCGGTCGCAAGTTGGGATTGGAAAGGGTGCGGTAGCGGAAGAAGGGGCTGACCAGGTTGGTGAAGCCGCTGTTGATTTCGTTGTACTGAGGGGCCCGAAAACCGGTGTTGTACTGGGCCGTAAAGGTGAGGTTGGGATTAATCCTCCACACCAGGCCCACCTTGGGAGAAATGGCATCGGCAAACAGGCTGGCGGCTTCTGCCCCACTTTTCAAGAAGGCTTCGTCAGGGCTGGGGGTGAGGCGGTAGGTGTCGTAGCGGATGCCGGGGATGAGGGTAAAGTTGCCGCCCCCAAAGTCGATCTCATCTTGCAAATACAGCCCAAAGCGCACGGTATCGGAGTCGGGAAAATCTTTGGTGGGAAAAGTGTCCGGGGGGATGTTTTGGGTGACTGCCCCGGTCAGCAGGTTGGTTTGGAAGCGGTTGCGGGGACGTTCGTTGCGGGTGGTGGAGATCTCCATTCCATACACCAAGCGGTGGGAGAGATCCCCGGTTTGGAAGCGGCTCTGGGCCTGTACGCTGGCTCCCAGAATGTTGCTGACCAGCTCGTTGAAGGTATCCCGACGCACAGGCACGGGCCGACCTTGTACCGTGAGGGTGCGTTCTTCCACGCTGGGCTCCTGGGTGCGGGCCGGCTGGTAGTAGATCTGGACGGTGGCCAGCTCAAAAGCGGGGGTATCGGGGTTGGCGTAGCGATATTCCAAGCTGAGGCGGCTGCGCTCGGTCTCAATGGTCTCCCTGAAAAGGCGGATGCCGGGATCCAGGTTGCGGGGCGAAAAGGTGGTGGTGGTGCGGTTGTTGAAGTATTCCGCCGTCAGGGTGAGGCTGTCAAAGGGACTGAAGCGATAGACCAGCTTGGCCAGAACATTGTCTCCCTCCACCGTCTGCCGATCCTTGAAACTGGGATCCGCCTGGATATCCGGCTCTCTGGCGTCGCGGCGAGTGTAGATGAGCAGAGCCTCTAAGTTATCCTGCCGACCCGCCAAGCTGAGGGTGTTGACGTACCCTTGGTTTTTGCTGTCGTACTGGCTGGACAGGCCCACATGGCTGTCCCGTTCCCCCAGCAGATCGGCTGGATCCAGGGTGGTATAGGTCACCACACCCCCCAGCGCGTCGCTGCCGTAGAGGGTGGAGGCGGGGCCGCGGATAATTTCTACAGTTTTCAGGGTCTCC
Organism: Synechococcus sp. R55.2; assembly: GCF_047462075.1. NCBI lineage: Bacteria > Bacillati > Cyanobacteriota > Cyanophyceae > Synechococcales > Synechococcaceae > Synechococcus > Synechococcus sp. R55.2. The sequence continues at coordinate 1,183 of NZ_JANSIH010000025.1, read as the reverse complement.
AGCTCAAAGGTATCCCGGCCAATGGTGAAGGGGCCGAAGGAAAATCGCTCCGGCTGGCGGATCCCATCCACCTGGATCAACACCCGGTTGGCGTCGAGGCCGCGGATGTTGAAGTCCTGCAGGCCGTAGCGAACGCTGCGCCGCACGCTCACCCCCGGCTCGTAGCGCACCAGATCCTGAATGTTTTGAAGCAGCTCCCGCCGCAACCGCTCCCGGTCGATGACGGTAATGCTGGCGGGCGAGTCGGCCAAGGTGCGCTCGGTGCGAGTACCGGTTACGGTGACCTGTTGCAGGTTAAAGATCGGCGTGCCTTCCTGCTGGAGAGCCCGAAGTTCGGCCTGTAGCCGCTCCACCTCTGCCTGATCCCCCCGCTGGCGGGCAGCTTCGATTTGCGCCTTCAGCTCCCTAATCTGCTCTGGCAGGGTGGTCGGTGCAGGGGTGGCCTGGGCCAACAGCGGCGGAGTTGTCGAATCAGGGATCCGGGCATTGGGCTGAGCCTGGGACAGGGATCCCCAGCCCACTCCCAAACTCAACCCCAAACTCACCACCCGCCACCAACGACCGTTCACGCGCATAACCTCTCATGCTCCTCGAAATCCACAACAGGGAAAATTCACTGCAAAACCGGACAAACCCTCCCTCAGCACCCTGACACCGGCAGGGAGAGGAGCCTTGCTGCCGCTGGAGCTGTGCTGCGCAGGGGGCAAAGCTGTGGCCCTACCGGAGTCGAGATCCACTCCACCTCCAGGCCAAACACCTGTCGCACCCGGCTGGGGGTCAACACTGCCAAGGGAGACCCCAGGGCCTGCATCTGGCCGGATCCCAGCAAGGCAATCTGCTCGCTGTAGCGAATGGCCAAATTCAGGTCGTGCAGCACCGTAACTACCGTCAGGCCCTGCTCCTGCTTCAGCCGTTGCAACAGCTCCAGCAGCTCCAGTTGGTGGCGCAGATCCAAAAAGGTGGTGGGCTCATCCAACAGCAACACCTGCGGCTCCTGCACCAAAGCCAACGCCAGAAAAGCCCGTTGCCGCTCGCCCCCCGAAAGGGTTTCCACCCGCCGCAGCGCCAGGGATCCCAGTCCTGCTTGCTCCAGAGCCCACTCCACCCGCTGCCGATCCGCCGGCGTCAACTGCCACGCCCACCAGGGCTGGTGGGGAGAACGCCCCAGACTGACCAATTGCCG
>NZ_JANSIH010000024.1:0-1433 GCF_047462075.1 Synechococcus sp. R55.2 | reverse complement strand
ACCCCAAGTAAGCTCAGGCATAGAATTGGGCCGGGTTTGTCTTGGGAAGACTTTCGACATGGTTTCCTCCTCTTCCCCCTCCTGCAATCTTAGGAGTTTGCTGGAGCGGCTCCTGGAGCTGCGGCAGCAGGTTGTAGAGGGATCCCAGAAATACTTGGCCGCTTGGGGCTGCCTTACGAGCCCTCCTGCGGCCATCCACAACCTGGCGCGCTACCTGGCGCTGCGCCAACAGGATCTGCGCAGCTTGCAACTGGAGCTGGCGGCTGCGGGGCTGTCCTCGCTGGGGCGCTGTGAGTCGCGGGTTCTGGAGAGCCTGGATGCGGTGATTGCTATTTTGGCAGCCACCCAGGGTTTGACCCATACGGCACCCAGCTATGAAGAGTTTTATGCCGGGGATACGGCACTAGAGCAGCACGCCGAGGCGCTGTTTGGCCCTCCTTCTCCCCATCGCCGCGCGCGCATCATGGTGACCCTGCCCAGCGAAGCCGCCGAGCAGCCGGAGCTGTTGCTGCAGTTGTTGGAGCGGGGCATGAACGTGGCCCGCATCAACTGCGCCCACGACGAGCCCTCGGTGTGGGAGAAAATGGTGGCCCACTTGCGCCAGGCCGAAGCCCAGACCCAACGGCGTTGCAAGATTTTGCTGGACCTGGCCGGCCCCAAGATCCGCACCGGCCCAGTGGCCATGCCCCCCGGCAAAACCAAGGTGTACCGCGGGGATCGCATCCTGCTCACCGCGAAGGTTCCTGAGGCCAGCGCCGATATCTCCTGCCAGGTGACCTGCAGCCTGCCGGAGGTTTTGGCGCACCTGCAAGTGGGGGCAACCGTTTGGATCGACGACGGCAAAATCGGCGCCCGCGTGGTAAGGATCGAGCCGGCAGGCGTGGTGCTGGAGGTGGACAAAGTTGCCCCTCAGGGCAAGAAGTTGCGAGCAGAAAAAGGCCTCAATTTTCCTGACAGTCAGCTCCAGATCCGTTCCCTTACCGACAAAGACTGCCAAGACCTGGACTTTGTGGTGCGGCATGCCGACTTAGTGGGCTATTCCTTTGTCCAGCAGCCCGCGGACTTGCAGTTGCTGGTTTCTGAGCTGGAGCGGCGGCAGGCTCGCCCCGATTTGGGCTTGATCCTCAAGATGGAAACGCAGCGGGCGGTGAAAAACCTGCCGGCCTTGATCGCGACCGTTGCCGGCTGCCGGCCCCTGGGGGTGATGATTGCCCGCGGCGATCTGGCCGTGGAGATCGGTTGGCTGCGCTTGGGCGAGATCCAGGAGGAACTGCTGTGGATCTGCGAGGCAGCCCAGGTGCCGGTGGTCTGGGCTACCCAGGTGCTGGATCAGCTCACCAAGGAGGGCTTGCCCTCGCGGCCTGAGCTTTCCGATGCGGTGATGTCTGCCCGCGCCGAATGTGTGATGCTCAACAAGGGCCCCTACCTGCTGG
>NZ_JANSIH010000023.1:0-11679 GCF_047462075.1 Synechococcus sp. R55.2 | reverse complement strand
AGCTATACCGGGTGAAAACCAGGCTATTCCCCATCTGCACCAAATTGGAAAAGTATTCTGCAGTTCCTCCTCCAAAGGCCCCAAACGAGAGATCATCCACAAACGTCGAGACTTGGCCCTGGGCATTCACTTTGTTCAAAACCCCCACATTCCGGGTTCCAACCCCTGCATCAAAGCTCCGAGTGCCTTTCAGCAGCATCACCCCATCTTCAAATGCACCGATTCTGCGGAACCACTCTGAATAGCCTGGCCATTTATTTTTTTCTGCCTCCAGCACTGGAATTACCCCTCCAAAAGGGGTGATACGACTCACTCTCTCCCTCCTATCCACACATGTATTGAATGAAAATTGATTACAAACTTCTTCCAGTACCCAATAATCGGAGCCAGATTTCACCAAGTCTCTGACTCGCCCGACACTGGCCAAGGGAGTGAAGGTATAGCCATCGGCCTCAGTGGTTCGATAAGTGCCCCCATACCCGGCCACTGCCTCTCCACCCATAATGGCAACATCAAAAATGCAATCTTCCAAGCTGAATCTTGGGTGCAACTGGATCCCAGAATCCCGACAGATGCGCTCTGCTCCTATGCGTTGGCTTGGGCTAATCTCCGCAAAGCCACTGGGAAAAGACCGGTTACTCAGGCTCTCGCTGCTCTCTCCGGGGCCATAGTCAAACAAAGACTCAGCAGGACTGACCCGCCAACTGTCACCGAAGACTCGGTAAAGCCCGTTAAAGTCCGTCTCGGAGACTAGCTGTCCACTGCGGCTTTGCAGGTCATTGCTGGGGTTGTAGTCGTAGTTGCCCAACAGGCCGCGTACTCGTCCCAAGTATTGGGGGGGTAGCTTCAAGGTAAAACTCAGGTGAGCAAAGGCTGCAGAGTTGGGGAAGTAGGGTTGAACGGTGAGTGTTTCTCCTTCTGGCCAGTTGAGGATGTACTCACCCTGACGGCCACGGAAGAGTTCGTAGCCGTAGCAGCCGCCGGGGGTACAGTTGGGGTCGGGGGTTTCCCATGCAGAGTCTTCGTCTTCTGGGTCTTGGGGCGGGCGTTCGGCTAAGGCGAGGAGCAGGTAGCCACCGGGGGGTAAGTCGGTGAGTTGGCCATCTATTCTCAGTTCCGGGGCAGGGGTGGTGTAGATGGCAACACGATGGGATCCCATTTGGGTGGCGATGGCACGAGTCATGCTGGCGACAGTGCTGCTGCCGAAGGGGCGGAAGCGCGCTTGCAGTTGAAAGTCCAGTTCGGGTACGACACTCTGGCTCAGGATATATTCTCCTACCCCGTGGAAGTCGTAGCGCAACCGGTCCAGGGTGTACAAATGCGGATCCCCTACCCCATCTGCTTTGCCGGCATAAGGATCCGCCTGGGAGGGATCCGGATTGCAATTGGCCCCCGGAGGACAGTATCCCCCGCCTGAGCCACCAGAACCCCCTGAGCCACTAGAGCCGGAACCAGAACCGCCTGTGTAGTTCAACTGTTTGCTGTCTGTGGCAACAAGGGGATCCCCGATGGGCCGACCTTGTGCATCCTTAATTTGGTATTCGGCCCGCGCATCAACTTGCATGTAGACCCGTTCTCCCTGGATGGGCCTGTCCAGGTTGAGGATGGTGGCTTGGGTGGTGAACTCGCCTTTTTCATCCGTTTCCCCTTCTGCGGGGTCAAGCTCACCATTGGTGATGCTAGGGAAGGTGATCTGCACGGGAGGTCGTTTGCCGGAGGCATCTTCTACAACTCGACCGCGGGCATCCACCAAGCGGACTTTCAGTTTCAAGTTGGCTTGCCCTGTAGAGGTTGCAGGAGGAATGAATTCCATTTCCTCAATCTCAAGGTCTAAGCACTGATTGCTTGTGGGATTGAGAGTTTCTGCTGCATCCCCCAGCATTTGGAATATTTTCCGGCGAGCCTCAAAGTTCCGATTGAGGTAAAAGTTGTCAAATCTATGACCGTCAAGAGGTAGAGCATCAGGGCCAAGAGGAGGCACAAGCCTAACATTCCAGTCCAAAGGTTCAAGTAAAGGTCTGGGTAAGACTGGATTACCCTGAGCATCAGAGATTCCACCAGAGGCTCGAGCAACCTCTCTAACCAAATTGACCACTCTATCTTCATCAAAGGTGACATACAGAGGAATGTCATTGAGGCTAGAGATTGTGGATCCCATCATGTGGGCAACTTGAACCCCACCAAAGAAACAACCTGCAATCTTCTGAGAGGTTGCATTTGCAATTGTCCGCTTGGCAGCATCGACAAATATTGTTCCCTGAGAATTAGAGATAGTTAAGACACGATAACCATCTCTGACATCATCCAAGGCTGGCCAAATGAAATTGTCGTAGAGAGAAGCTATAGTATTTCTTCGAATCATATCCAGATGTTGGTCGGCAATTCTATCCCGAATTGTTTGACCAAGAAGATTAATTAGAGTTTCTTGGACATTAAACCTTTGCAATAGTGGCCTTAGAATATCATTTGCATTTGGGGCTTTTAGAAGAACACGAGCATATTGCCACGCTTGAGGGTCTGACAGTTCTGGCAGTGCTTCCCGAATCTTGAGTGCAATGGATGCAACGATTTGAAAGGTTGGGTTGTCTGCTGCTTGAGTTACATTTCCAGACGCAGTTATTCCTCCCAAAGCCATGTTGTAAGCAAGCCGATAGTTTGCGATGTCTTGCTCGAACCCAATGTTGTCTTTGAGTCGGATCAATACATTCTCTTCATTTCCTCCAATGGCAGCAATGATCGTATCAAGATTTTTTTCTGCGTCATCTATTGCAGTTGCTAACCCGTTAATATAATAGATTCTAGACTTAAGACTAGACTTAAGAATAGATTCAGTAGTATTGAAACCTAGGTTGGGAGAAACGACTGAGTAGATAGTTGATTTGTTCGGTAATGAGCAAGACTTGAGAATCAGTACAGACAGGCAACAGCACAATAAAACAACAAGACGAACAGTATTTCGACCGAACATCCATTTATCCTCACTAATCTAGCGAATTGGGTCAGTACATGTCCATTCTTCTGCGCCAACGACTTGTCCAGAGAACTTGGCATCAACTGTTAAATCTGCAATGACTCTTTCTTGAGTGTTAAGCATTTGAAATTGCACTTCCCTTACTGCCTCAGCAACCTCATCAATGAGATCAAATTGATCAACTCCGCCGAATGCCAATCTTGCACATCGAATTGCTCGGAAACGATCAAGCACTCTTGCACGCACTTGGTCGCGACTATCTCTATTTACATTCACGATGTTTGCCTGTAAAGCTTTGGCGTATCGCAGCATGGCCTTCCGCTTCAGCTCATCATTGGGATACCGGCGGTAAATCCAGCGCTGCACATCATCACGCACGCCATCTCCATCGGCATCAATCCCCTCCAAAGTTTGCTTCCCTTCTTCTCCAGGATCCGGTGGCAAATTGGGGAATAACCGATCCAGTTCATCGACCGGGATCATATCTGGAGAGGGATCCTCACCCGGATTTTCTGGCACAAATCCAGTAGTGGGATCAGGATTGGGCTCTTCTTCTGCACTGAGGGTAGAACCTCCCCCGCCACTGCACCCACACAGCAACACCAACACAGAAGAGAGCATCAACATAAGCAGTATCCTGAGGCCGTTCATAATCGCCTTGGTTCTAGCAGTTCAAGTGGCACAAGTGACCCCCACAGGGATCCGGCAATCCTTCTATTGGAGCTACAAGCAACACAAAATTAGGGCAGGGATCCCTAGAAGGAACTCTCTCAGGAGGATCTACCGTTCATCACCCGACAAGAGCAAGACTGGATTTGCAGCCTGATGCTCAAGTAGAAACTAACATCTGCTTCAACAAAGTGCAAGTGCGCTGCAACACACAGGCCCAATCTTTAGATTGGTCAGCGTATGATACGGAGCCCTTTTTTGAAGGGGACAATATTTGTTGAATCAATCAAGCCAGGTGGTGAGGTCAATCAACGACTGGAACTCCAGCAAGGCTAGGCCCAGCTCTTCTAAGCGTTCCACTGGCAACGCGCGAATCTGAGCCTCCACCTCCTCAGGCAGGGATCCCATTTTGCCAATCTTCTCAGTGGGAAAAGCAGCCAGAAAGGAGTGACCACCTCAGGGATCCCCGTGGATTGTAGTTGACTGAGCTTGATTAGGGTCTTAGGAACCCCAGCGCTAAACCCAAGATAATAAACAAGCCAAAGCCAATCCGATAAAAGATGAACAGCCAAGTGCTGCTGCGCTGCAAAAACTTAATCAGCCAATCGATAGAGAGATAAGAAAAAACAAAAGCAGAGAGAGTGCCCAACCCTTGCGGCAGCAAAGCCTCCACCTCAAAATCCGAGACAAACTCCAGTACCCCAGCCAAAAATAAAGCCGGGATCCCCAGCAAGAAGGAGTAACGGGCGGCAGCCGGGCGTTGCAAATGGAGAAACAGCCCTGCCGTCAGCGTCGAGCCGGAGCGCGACACCCCAGGGATCAGGGACAAAGCTTGGGCCAGCCCTACCCAGATCCCATCCCAAATGCCTAAGCTGTGAAGGTCTCGCTGGCGTTTGCCCGTTTGCTCTGCCCAGCCCAACAACACAGCCAAGCCAATGGCTGCAGTGGCGATCACCCACAACTGGCGGGGCGGGGATCCCCAAATGGCCTTGATGGCCCAGCCGGCAACCACAATTGGCACTGTTCCCACCAGGATCCCTACCAGCAGCCGCCAAGGCTCCTGCTGAAAATCTCGTTCTCGCCAAGCCTTCCAAGAGCCGAGGATCAACTGGCGCAGGTCAGAGGCAAAGTAGATCAGCACCGCCCCCAAACTGCCCAACTGGATCACCGCCGTAAAAGAAGCGCCCGCATCCGGCCACCCCACCAAAGCCGGAAACACCCGCAGATGAGCCGTGCTGCTAATGGGAAGAAATTCGGTGATCCCTTGCACCATGCCCAAAATCAGAGCTTGCCACCAATTGGGATACCAGGTGTCAGCAAGCAACAAGGTAAACACTCCCCCACCCAAACTTGCCGGATTTGCACAATCCCCATTCTTAGAAAAACTCAGAACTCCGGCTTTTTCCAGCAGCCCATACCACGGCGAACAAACACTTGCAGAGGGATCCCACCCCAACTGGCCGGGAACTTGGGTGTCGCTGTCCCAGACCCGCAAAAGGGCTGTGCCTATAGGATCGCCGCAAAGATCAACAGTAGGTCAGATCATCGGGTCAATAGATCAGAAGCCAATCCGCTCTGGGTCTTCAATGGTAATCAGCCAGTTGCCCACATTCCGGAAGAGGGGGTTGGGTTCCGTACCCCGTACCCGCGCCTCCACACGGTAGATACCGGCAGATGAAGGGTTGCGCACATTGGAGAGCACCAGACGGATCTCCTGGCCGGCAGCGATGGGCTGACGGGCCACCACCTCCAGAGAGCGAAACTCCTCGTTCCAGTACACTTGATCCAGCTCTACGGGCCGGCCTTCCACCTCCAGGCGGATATTGTTGGGGTCGATGACGGCGTCAAAATTCCTGTCCCCGTTAATTTGCACTTCTGCCACTGCCACATTCTGGGGGGGGATCGTCAGGCGGTAGCGATCCAGGCGACCGCGAATGCCGCGAAAATCCAGCCGGTAGCTAAGAACAGGCACCCCCTCACTGCCGGTGATCACCAAACCCGACTGCGCCTCTGCAGAATGGGGCACCATCAGGGATCCCAGGCTCCCCATCACCAGAACCGCCAAGGCCAGCCTCATGCCTCGCCGGGCAAGGCCAAGTTCCTGCGAACATTTCACTGCTCTCAACACCCAAACCTCCGCTGGTTGAAACACTTCAGCACCCTCAAAGCTTGCCAACGCAACCTGCAGCCAACCTAACCAGTGGCAAGACCGCCATCTCGCCGTCCATTGTAGGGGATGGGATCCTCTCTACCGAGAGAGCCTAGGGCTCACCGGGGTGCGCAAGTACGCAGTTCTGGCAGAGATCTCAACAAGAACTTTGGGCCACCATACCCACAGTGCAGCCCCCCACAGCGCCGATTGTAACGGCAAGATGCCCCTGCCCTTCTACTGCTTCTTCACTTGAGGAAACTCAGCACCCCCACCCCGATCACCATCAGCACCCAGAGCAGGGATCCCACCAAAATCACATTCTTGGCCCGGCTCCAGTCGCTGGCTGAGCTGTAGAGCACTGGCACCGCCACCACCAAGAGCAAGCTGTAAAGCACCAACACCAACAAAGCAATTTGGAAAACGAGCATCATCTTTCGGATCCCTCACAAAAGTCTTGTCTTGGATAAAAGCTCCCGGCAACACCGGACGGCAGCAGGATAGAAAGGATAACGCTTTGACTATACCAAAATGGGATCCCTCTCAAAGCCAAATCCGTTGGGGCAGTTGATGGACTCACCTGGATACAGGCTGGATGCGGAAGGGGTTAAAGTCGGTTGCCACATCGAAGTAGTCTTCTTGTTCTTGCTGCTTTAGCCAGCCGGTAATGGCATAGGTCAGGGGCGTAAACGCCACCTCAACGGCACACTTGAACACATAGTTGGAGAGTATTAAGCTGCCCAGGCCGGGGAACACCCCCCAAAAAGCCAAAGTGACAAACAGACCCGTGTCCACCGCTTGGCCCACCAAGGTAGAGCCGATGGTGCGCGTCCACAGCCACCGTCCCCGCGTCCACACCTTCATGCGGGCCAGTACGTAGGCGTTGGCAAAGCTGCCTCCCCAATAGGCGATTAAGCTGGCCAGGACAATGCGGGGCGTCAGGCCCAGAATCTGGTCGTAGGCTTCTTGATAGGGCCAGTCGGGGGCCGCAGGCAGGGATCCCACGATCATGAACGTTACCGACATGAGGGCCGCCGAGATAAATCCCAGCCAGATCACCCGTCGCGACCGGGCATAGCCATAGACTTCGGTGAGGATGTCGCCGAAGATGTAGCTGAGGGGGAAGAGAATGGTGCCCCCGTCAAAGGTAAAGGGCCCCAGAAGAACGATCTTGGTCGAGGCAATGTTGGAAATCAGCAGCACGGCCACAAAGAGGGCCGTCACCGCATCTAGGTGTCGATAAGCTCGCTCAAAAACCCTCTCAGACATCAGGATCCTCCTAGAAGTTTACGGATCTGTCGCAGCTCCTTGACGATCAAGGCCAAACCCTGGGCATGTCGCTCCACTTCGCCGGCGAGCTTGCTGATCTGGGCCTCCAGATTGCTGCTGCGGGATTCCTGACGCGCCAGGCATTGGTTGATCCCAGAAAGCCGCGCCACCACCTCCCGCTGGATCAAGTTTTCCGTACCTTGAATCAGCAGCGTCTCGATGGCGGTGAGCCGGTTCAGAATCAGTTGGGTGTTGGTTTCGGATCCCGGCTCCGGTGCAGCGGCAGGGGCAACCTGGAGGACCTTTTGGATAAGAGCCAAAAGGGCATCTGCCTCAAACGGTTTCTCGATGAAATCAAAATCGACAAAGGGCTCAGGAATGCGGGCAGTCACCTGTTCCTTCAGCCCCGACATCATGATGATAGGAGTATTTTTCAGACTGTCTTCGCGGCGGATGGCCTGCAAGGTGTCGTAGCCATCCATCTTGGGCATGACAAAATCCAGCAGGATCAGGTCGGGGTGATGTTTTTTGGCCGCTTCCAGCCCTGTCAACCCGTCTTTGGCCTCCACCACTTGGAACTGATCGGCCAAGATGCTGGCCACCATCTTGCGAATCATGATGCTATCGTCAATGACCAACACCGTCTTGGTTGTCATGCTGAGGCGCTCCCTCTTCCCATTATCAAATCGACCTGATCAGCCCCTTCCTCCAGCTCATAGGGCAATCGGGGACATCCTTTTGAGGACACCACTAGAGTACTCCCCTGCTTGGCCAGATGGGGTGTGCTCAGGGATCCAATTCCGCCAGGTTTTCCCCGCGCCCAGCGGCTGCCGGCCCGGCGTGGCCGCCTTGCTATAATTAAGTGTAAACAAACGTTAAGCCTTCATTCTTCATTCGCACCTTGCAGGGTTATGAGCCTACAACTAAGTCCTGAGCTGTCGCTGCCGATCCCATCTCCAGTCGGAGAAGCTGCCTACCGCGCTTTTCAGTGGGGCAAAAACATCTTCGGCTTTGCCCACAAAGCGCTCTCCACCCAAGCTTCAGATCTGATGCTCTCCGTGCTCAGGGATCTGCAAAGCTTCTCCTCCGGGAGGACCCCGCCGCCGCGGGCCAAGGTGCGGGTGAGCGCTGACACGCTACAGGTGTTGCGGGCCCGTTATGAACAACTCCTGCAAGCGGACTGGCAAGATGCTGAGGCAGGGTACTACCCGCACGCGCTCTTGTTCGACAACCCCTGGCTGGACTTTGCCCGCTATTACCCACAGGTGTGGTTGGATTTGCCGCAAATTACTCGGCGGGTTCACAGCAAGCGTTACCAAGAGTTTTCTCAAGACATCTCCACCGAGGGCTATCCGAAATACTACCTGCAAAATTTCCATTACCAAACCAACGGCTACCTGAGCGACAGCTCGGCTGAGCTTTATGACCTGCAGGTGGAGCTGCTGTTTGGGGGCACAGCGGACGCGATGCGCCGTCGGGTGATTCGCCTGCTCAAAGATGCCTTGGATCCCACCTTGGTCAGCCCCCACATCCTCGATGTAGCTTGTGGCACGGGGCGGATGCTGCGCCTACTGCGGGGATCCCTGCCCAAAGCGGCTTTGTACGGTCTGGATCTTTCCCCCGCCTATCTGCGCAAGGCCAACCGACTGTTGCAGGAGCTGCCGGGGGAGCTGCCCCAGCTTATCCGCGCCAACGCCGAGGCCATGCCCTATGCCGATGCCACCTTTGACGCCGTCATCAGCGTTTTTCTCTTTCATGAGCTGCCTGGCCCGGCCAGACAAAATGTCATCAACGAGATGAGTCGGGTGGTGAAGCCAGGGGGCGTGGTGGTCATCTGCGACTCGGTGCAACTGCTGGATTCGCCAGAGCTGAAGGAGACGATGGAAGCCTTTATGCAAACCTTCCACGAACCCTACTACCGCGACTACATCCACGACGATCTGGGGGTGCGCCTGCAACAGGCAGGCTGTGCGGTGCTGCGCCGGGAGACTCACTATGTCAGCGCCTACACCCTAGCCCGTAAGGGTTGAGCGCCCTTTCCACAAGCTTAAGAGGAAGAGTAAATCGGCGGTCACTTGTCCAGAGGGTGTATAGTAGTTTTAGACACGAAACCTTGGATGAGAAGACGGGCCACTGACTGGATAACCTTCAGGTGCAAGTCCGTCCGAACTCTTTTCTTGTACTTAGGCTCATGTCCCACCCCCATGGATCCCTCCGCGCCGGTATCACTGCTCTCAAGCAGGAGCGCTACCTGGAGGCGATCAACCTTCTCGAGTCCTTCTGCTACTGCTGTTCCATCCAAGAAAGACAAGAGAGTTTGTCCCGCCGCCTGAGCGAGCGCAATGGCTCTAGGGCAGATCCGGAAGAATGCGTTTTGGCTCGTGTAGCTCTGATCATGGCATATCAGGGCAGTGGTGACTTGGAGCGCTCAACTGCCCTTTGCCAAGAGCTGTTGGAGGAGAAGGAAACTCCTGAGTCCGCTCCCTGGGCTCGGGAATGGGCAGCTCAGGCTCTACCTACCCTCAAGCAGGCTTCAGAACACTCCATGCCCCCTGAGGAAGTCATGGCGCGGCTACCCGTTCTCCGGCAGTTGGAAGACTGTCAGCCGCTGTGTAGCTCCCGCGATCCGGCTCCGCATCTGCTCAAATCTGCCTCTCTCTGAGGGAGAGGATCTGCAAGGAGCGGTGGACGCCCGGCTCTAGCCTTTATTCTCAACACAGTTCCACAGCAATCTTATGTCTGCTGCCGAACCGACTACCTATCATTTTGTCGTTGCCAGCCTGTCTTTCTTACGTTCTGAGCCTCTGGAAGAGGTGCTGGAGGAGCGTCGTCGATACTGCGAGGAGCGCCATTGCCCTGTCGATTTCTTCTGGGTGCCCCAGCCGGCCTTCATGGAAGCTCCAGAGTTAAAGCCCCTGCGGGACAAGTTGAAGGAGCCCCTGGGGGCAGTGGTATCCACCAACGCGGATTTTATTCGTTGGCTGAGCCTGCGCTTAACCTTTGTAGAGAAGGGCAGCTTTGTGGCTCCAAGCGAGTCGATCCCAGATCCCTTGCGCTCCTTGTCTGCCGCAGGAAGCTAGGCCTGCCGATTCCCAAGATTTGGGTTGGTGGATTGGAAGGCGGGCCAAGATAAGATCGGGGCACCCCATTTCCACTTTTGTTTGCTGACGGGATCCCATTCTGTTGTGGGGCCGACGTCGGGGAAATGGGCAGGTCACCTGGGGAGCATGATGACTTTGGAGCAACGATGGGGCTGGCCGGAGGGAGGGGCAGGGATCTGCCACCCCAGTTCCCCTCTCCAGAATCCCCCACCTGCGTCAACGCCAACTTGGGGGCTGAAGTCAGAAGCTCTCTTGCCTGAGCCGACAGCAAGCCCCGCCCTCAGCTCGCCGGAGTGTTCTCCTGGGGATCCCCTGCCGGAGCCACCCCCTGAGGATCCCGAAAAAGGGCAAAAGGAAGAGGAAGATCAAGGTCTGTCTGAGCCGGGCCTGAGCAACTTTGTAACCGTGCTGCGCCGGCGCAATTTCCTGCTGCTGTGGATGGGGCAGGCGTGTTCCCAGTTGGCGGACAAGGTGTTGTTGGTGCTGCTGATTGGGTTGGTTGCCCGTGAATTTCAGCCGGAAGGGGCTTCCATCAGCGGTCAGGTTTCGGCCATCATGCTGGCTTTTACGCTGCCGGCGATGCTACTGGGCAGCCTGGCGGGGGTGTTTGTGGATCGCTGGCTAAAAAAAGGAGTGTTGGTGCTCTCCAACCTGGCGCGTGGGATCCTAGTGCTGCTGTTGCCGCCGCTGCTCTGGCTCACTGCCGGGCGCGACCTTTGGCCGGGGATCCCCTTGGGGTTTGCGGGGCTGTTGCTGGTGAGCTTTGCCGTCTCGGTTCTGACCCAGTTTTTTGCTCCTGCCGAGCAGGCGACTTTGCCCCTGATCCTGCCGAAGCGAGAGCTGCTGGCGGCCAACTCCCTGTACACCACCACGATGATGGCTTCGCTGATCGTCGGGTTTGCCGTGGGGGAGCCGCTGTTAACCCTGGCAGATCGTTGGGTACGCCATTGGTTGCCGGGCTGGGAAGTGGGGCCGGAGCTGTTGGTGGGGGGAGCCTACCTCTTGGCGGGATCCCTGCTATTGCTGCTGCAACCCCACGAGAAGCTAGAGCCCCGGCGTTGGGAAGTCCCCCACCTCTGGGAAGATCTCCGCTTGGGCCTGCAATATGTCAGCCAGATGCCCCTGATCCGAGCTGCCTTGGTGCAGGTGGTGGTGCTCTACTCGCTGTTTGCGGCGCTGGCAGTGTTGGCGGTGCGCATGGCAGAAGTGATGGCAGAGCTGAAGCCAGATCAGTTCGGGGTGTTGTTGGCCGCTGCCGGCCTGGGCATGGGGATCGGCGCCTTTTGGGTGGGCCATACGGGCCGACGGGTGAGCCGCCGCGCCTGGATTGGGCTGGGATCCCTGCTGCTCTGTGGGGCTCTGGCAGCCCTCTCCTGGACGACCCACTGGCTGCTGCCCAGCTTGGGCTGGATTGCCCTGTTGGGCTGTGGGGGGGCTTTGGTCTGTCTCTTATACAAAAATCCGAGCCCACCAGACCCAACGCAAAAGCGGGAGGCCGCGTATGTAGGTAAAAAAAAAAA
>NZ_JANSIH010000022.1:0-1444 GCF_047462075.1 Synechococcus sp. R55.2 | reverse complement strand
CGGGTTGAAGGTGCCCAGCCTGGAGAGTGTGGGAGTGCTCACCAACTTTTTGATTACCCCCATGTCTTTTCTGGGGGCCACCTTTTTCGATCCCGCCCAGTTGCCAACCTACCTGCAGGTGCTGGTCTACTGCCTGCCCCTCTCCTACGCCAGCATCGGCATGCGGGCGGCTGCCTATCAGCCCCTCTCCCAGTTTCCCTGGTACACGGTTGGGGTTTTGGGCAGCTTGGCGGTGATCTTGGCCTTTGTGGGCGCTTATCAATTTTCCCACCAGCAGGACTGAGGGTTTTCTCAGTTCCCCTGGCCAAACACTTCTGGATAGCGAGCCAGTTGCTCCTGAAGATTCTGGTCGTAGCGCAGGACAATCACGCGGTAGCCGCCTTCTAGGAGCTGAGCCCGCAGTTGGCGATCCTGCTCGGCTCGAGTTGGCTCATCGTGGACTGCGCCATCACAAAAGACGCAGATATTGGGGTCATAGAAGAAATCGACAACACAGCGGGGCTCACTGATGGACTTCTGGGCATCGTCAGGCAATCGATACCCTCCTTCTGCCAGCGCCTCGAGAAACCTGCGCTCCAGTTCAGACCGAGGGTCAACGAGCTGGCGTAGCCAATCCAAGTGCTCTTGTCGGGAGCTGCCTGGGTCAGTGCGACTGTGGGCCAGCTCACCCAAAAGATCCCGAATCTTGTATCGGTCAAGCTCCAGCGCTTCCCTCTGGTTGGCATAGCTCAGCAGGCACTCATAGCAGGCTGCCCGGCACTCAGGCCGGAGATCTTGAACCCCGGCCTCTGAAAGTCTGAAGTGGCAGATCTCCAGAGACGCCTGAGCCACCTCCGCAAGAGCCTCTGGCTCCTCCACCAGCCGACGCAGGACGCCGGCTCCTCCTTCTGCCGTCTCATAGAGGAGAATAGCCCGATGGGATCCCTGGCCAATGGACTCGGCGGCTAGCTCCGACTCCTCCAGCTCGAAAGTCTCTTCGATCCCCCGCTTAAGGGCGTAGCGCAGGCTGGTCTCCAAGGTCTGGGGATCCCCTAGACCTGGTTGAACCAGGCGCACCAGCAACAGGTTTTGAGTACTGCGCACCGCCAGGCAGACGCGCTGCAAACGTGTTGGGTCGGAAGAGCCAGTTCTGCTCTGCTGGATCTGAGTTCGAGAGAGAACTTCGCCAGTGTCAAAGTTGACCAGAAAGCCCTGCCCTCCACTCCCTCGCCAGCCGTAGTTATTACGCAGCAGAGTGGCGGCTGGGGCATAGCGCAAGTGAAGCAGTTGGGTTTGCCCCCTTAGGACATCGGCTGCTTGAACGCGGTAGCCGGAACTTTTGGGAGCAAGCTGAAAGAAGGTCTGCAGCTCATATCCCCGCCGCCGCCGTTCTTCTTCATCGGCTGTGATGCGATCCCGGCGCTGCATGCGCAAGTAGGGCATTTCCAGGAGATGGTACACCCGG
>NZ_JANSIH010000021.1:0-1467 GCF_047462075.1 Synechococcus sp. R55.2 | reverse complement strand
CACCCTCTCCGGCCACCTGGCTGCTCAGGCCATTCTGGCTGCCCACAGGGATCCCTGATAGGAGGACTTAAAACCGGCTTAAAACCGTCGTGAAGCCGCTTGCCAACTCCAAACTGCTGTCTCCTTTTATGGAAGAAGGGGACTTTTGCTGTGGGAAAAGAGCTGGAAGTGAGCGCAACATAGCAATGGGGAGCTGGAACAGGCTCCGCTCGCAGCTCTGGAAACCCGCAGTTTATGGCTCGACTGGAAGATCTCACCCCTGGCGCCAAGGTCAAAGGGATCCTGCCCAATCAAACCGTTGCCATCGTGAGTGTGAGGTGGTACGGCAGCAGCACCATCGAGGCCATCTACAAAGACACTCAGGGGCGTCTCCATTCAGAGCTTCTGTTTCGGGATAAAGAGCCAACCCTAGAGGTGGTAGCCGAGGGATCCCTTGGCAACTTCGAGGGAGACGGCGCCTTATTTCGCCTAGCTTCAGAGGCCTATCGGATTCGGCTGGCGCACCTGTTTGATCCCTTGCTGGCCGTTCACACCTCTCTGGTAGAACCCCTGCCCCACCAGATCAGCGCCGTCTATGGGGAAATGCTCACGCGGCAGCCGCTGCGGTTTTTGCTGGCCGATGACCCAGGTGCCGGCAAAACCATCATGGCAGGGCTTTTGGTTAGAGAGCTATTGATTCGAGGTGACTTGCACCGCTGTCTCATCGTTTGCCCGGGGAGTCTAACGCTGCAGTGGCAAGATGAGATGGTGCAAAAGTTTCATTTGCCCTTTGAGATCTTGACCAACGATCGCATTCAAGCCGCCCGAACTGGCAACCCTTTCCTGGAGATACCTCTTCTCATTGCCCGCCTCGATAAGCTCAGCCGAGATGAGGCCCTGCAGGAGAAACTGAGGCAAACTGATTGGGATCTGGTTATTGTTGATGAGGCCCACAAACTCTCCGCATCCTTCTTTGGGGGAGAAATCAAAGAAACCAAGCGTTACAAGCTGGGCAAGTTGCTCTCGCAGCTAACACGCCACTTTTTACTGATGACAGCCACTCCCCACAACGGTAGAGAAGAAGACTTTCAGCTTTTTTTGGCTTTGCTGGATGGGGATCGCTTTGAGGGGAGATTCCGAGATGGAGTTCATACCTGTGATGCCTCGGATTTGATGCGGCGGCTGGTGAAAGAAGACCTGCTCAAGTTCGATGGCAAGCCTCTCTTTCCCGAACGGCGAGCTTACACCGTCCAGTACGTCTTGTCTGACCTGGAAGCCAGGCTCTATAAGGAAGTGACCGATTACGTGCGCGAAGAGTTTAACCGCGCGGAAGCTTTAGAGCAAGGTAGCCGCAAAAGGACGGTCGGTTTTGCTTTAACCATCCTGCAACGTCGGCTAGCCTCTTCTCCAGAAGCGATCTACCAATCCTTGCTGCGAAGACGAGAGAGACTGCAGCGGAAGCTAAAGGAAGCACAATTGCGCAGCCGG
>NZ_JANSIH010000020.1:0-1478 GCF_047462075.1 Synechococcus sp. R55.2 | reverse complement strand
TCCTGGAAGATCACCTGGCCTGGGGAAAAGCGGCTGGGCAACAGGGCAGCCGTCAGCGCCTTCCACTCGGCATCTTCCAAAGATTGGAAGAGCAAGTGCTCGCGAACACGCTCAAACGGATAACGGGGGCTGCTCATGATGTCGGTGGGCCAGAGGGGTACCTGAGGCCGGCTCCGTTTCATCCTACCGCTGCCGGCAGGGTATTGGGAGATGGGAGAGAGTTGTCCCCAAAGAGTATCTAAGATGCAATGGAAAAGGTAGGTCGCTCCCAGGGATCCCATGCAGCCTGGCTCAATTGTCCGCTGCCGCAACCGCGAGTGGGTGGTGCTCCCCGCTGATTCAGAAGAAATTGTGGTGCTGCGGCCCCTCACCGGCACCCCAGAAGATGCGGTTTGCATTCACCGACACCTGATGAACCTTGTGGGCGGCACCTTGCCCTTCGAGCGAGTGGAGCCTACCGCCTTTCCTTGGCCCTCTGGGGATCATCCTGCCGATGCCACCAGTACCCTTCTCCTCTGGCAGGCGGCCCGGCTGATTTTACGGGAGGGCGCAACTCCCTTTCGCTCTCTGGGGCGCCTCTCGATTCGGCCACGGGTATACCAGTTTGTGCCCTTGCTCATGGCGCTGCGCCTCGATCCGGTGCGGCTATTGATTGCCGACGACGTAGGGGTGGGCAAGACCATCGAGGCGCTGCTGATAGCCAGGGAGCTTTTGGATCGCGGCGAGATCCGACGCCTTTGTGTCCTGTGCCCTCCCTATTTGTGCGAGCAGTGGGCCAGTGAGCTGGCCGAGAAGTTTAACCTGGAGCCAGTGGTCATCCGCTCGGGAACGGTGGGGCAATTGGAGCGAAAAACCCCTGTTGGGCGCAGCCTCTACGAGCACTTTCCTGTCCAGGTGGCCAGCATTGACTTCGTCAAGACCGAGCGCAACCGCCACCCATTTCTGCAATTTTGTCCTGAGCTGGTCATTGCCGACGAAGTCCATGGGGCAGCGGCGGCCCATGGCAAAAACCAGCAGGAGCGCCACAGTCTGCTCAAAGCGGTGGCCCAAAACCCCAACCGCCACCTGATCCTGCTGACGGCAACTCCCCACAGCGGTGTCGAAGAGGCGTTCCGCTCGCTGCTGGGGCTGCTGCGGCCCGAGTTCGAGACATGGGATCTCCAGGATCTCAACGAAGACCAACGCGTCCAGCTAGCCCGTCATTTTGTCCAGCGCACGCGGCGAGATATTCGGGAAACTTGGCAGGAGCTCACCTGTTTTCCAACCCGGGAAGCTGAAGATGAAACCTACACCCTTTCTGAGGGGCAGCGCAAGCTGTTCGAGGACACCTATGGGTTTTGCTCGGAATTGGTGTGCACAGGGCAGCAACTAGAGAAGCGCCAGCAGCGAGTGCGCTACTGGGGAGCGCTGGCCCTTTTGCGCTGCGTAATGTCCAGCCCGGCGGCAGCAGTAGCGGCATTGCACAATCGCAGCGGAGC